>CAZKQY010000510.1:0-2358 GCA_964555005.1 uncultured Syntrophotalea sp.
TCCTTGTCCTTGATGATGCGCGGGGTGATAAAGACCAGCAGGTTGGTTTTGTTTTCAACCTTTTTGGTGTGTTTAAACAGGTAGCCGAGAATCGGGATATCGCCGAGTAGCGGCACCTTGGTTACCGAGTTCTGAACGTTGTTACTGATCAGACCGCCTAAGACCACGGTCTGGCCGTCCTCGGCGAGCACCGTGTTGCGCAGCAGCCGTTTGCTCAGGGTGGGTCCGACTTGATTGACATCGCCGACCGAGTTGGAAGTCGCAACGATGCCGGTAATCTCCTGAAAGACGTTGAGCCGTACCAGATTCCCTTCGGTGATCTGCGGGGTGAAGCGCAGGGTCAGGGCGACGTCCTTGCGTTCCACTGAAACGCTCTGGGCCAGGCCGCCGCTGCCACCCGTATCGGTCAGGCGCTCGGTAATAATCGGCACGTTGGCACCGACAATGATCTCCGCCTCTTCGTTATCCGAGGTCAGCAGTCGCGGAGCCGAAAGAATATTCACGTCACTGTTGGTTTTTGATAGATCGATCAAGGCCGAGAAGGCCGGTATGCTGATCAAATTACCGTCCGCACCTTCTACGGTGATCGGGCTGAACAGGCCGCCGAGCAGAATACCGTCGATGGCTTTGCCGAGCACGCCGGGCAGGTTACTGTCGTCGGTGGCGCTGAAATCGCTTAAGGACGCCGGGCCGGACCCCTGGTTGGTGCTGAGGGATATTGCGCCGCTGCCGACTTTAAAGGCACCCTGCAAGGAAGCGCCGAGCTGCTTGGTTGCATCCATCGACAGTTCCAGGATCAGCGTCTCGACATAGACCTGTTTGCGCTTGATGTCGAGCTTGGCAATAATCTCGCGAACCTGTTCGTAGTCCTCCGGGCTGCCGTTGATGATCAGGGAGTTGGTCGGCTTGTCGGCGGTGATGCTGAGGTCTTCACTTAAGGACGAGGAACCCGACGGGCTGCCGTCACCGGGAGTCACCCCTTTTTTGTCGGAAACGATATGGGTGAGGGTTTCCGCAAGCTTTTCGGCATCGGCGTTCTCCAGGTAGTAGACGTTGATAGGAGAGCGGTCCTGGGTCTGCTTCTGGTCGAGGCGGGTGACCAGTTGGCGTATGGTCTGCAGATCTTCCTCGGTGGCCATTATCAGCAACGAATTGGTGCGCGGATAGGGCAGCACCTGGCTGGTGGCTCCCTGTTCGGCAGGCTTTTTGTTTTTACCCTGGGAGGCCTCGGGGCCGGTCTGGCTGAGGACCGTTGAACAGATTCCTGCGAGCACTTCGGCGTTGGCGAATTTTAGGGTAATGACTTCCAGACGATCGACGGAACTGGGCACGTCCAGACTCCGGATAATTTTTACCAGGCGCTCGATGTTGGCAGCACTGTCGGTGATGATCAGAGTGTTGGCCGGCGGATAGGAAACAATGTTGCCCGTATTCGGGACCAGTGGTGCCAGCACCCGTTCGGCCATGGTTGTCGCGTCGATATGTTGCAGCCGTACCAGGCGGGTGATGAACTGTTCGCCGCTGGTCTTCTGGCCGTTGGCCAGTAGTGGCAGATTGGTCCCCTTGGCATACCTGTCGCGGATGATCTTATTCACTTTTCCGGAAGGGATGACCGTGAAGCCTTTGACGCTTAGGACCGTCAGAAAGAGTTGGTAGGCTTCGTCCCGGGACATGCGTTTGGGAGTGATGACCGTAACCTTGCCCTTGACGGTGTCGTCGTAGACAAAGTTGCGACCGGTTAATTCGCTAATGGTTTTAATCAGGTCGGCCAGTTCAATCTCGGTGAAATCCAGAGAGACGCTGTTGTCTTTGGTTGGCTGTGCGGCAGGGGTGGTGTTGCGGGCTATGTTTGCCGGCAACTTGTCGGCGCAGACCGTCAGCGGTTGCAGTATTACCAGACTGACCAGCATGGTTGCCAGTAACGGGAACAACCCGTGAAGCAGTCGGGGTCGGTCGGTTTTTGGTTTCAATGATGGAAGCAACATTTCATCGGGTTCCTTCCCGTTGTGGGAAATTAAATGCGTATCAATTGTAGCCGGAAATAACCGGGGCGGATAGTCTGTATTAATCAACGACATAACTGTAGGTGAGGGGTTGTCCTTTGTGCAGCAGATTAATGGAGACATTTTTAGCTTCCCGTAATTGCTGGAACACTTGTAGGGCTTTTTCCGGGCTATCCAAAGGTACGCCGTTTACCTCTTTGATCAGATCGCCCCGCTTGATGCCGAGCTGTGCTAAAAGCGAATTGGCGCGGATCATGCGGACCAGAAACCCCTGGGTCACGCCGCCGACAATGTGGGGTTCCAGACGCGCCGATTTGAGTAACTGATTGAGATCAGCCCGGGCCTTTTCTATTTC
>CAZKQY010000511.1:0-2804 GCA_964555005.1 uncultured Syntrophotalea sp.
AAAAGACCGAAGCATTCCGTGATACCTATCGCTTTCGCGCTGGGGCTGAAGGGACCATGTCCGACCTGGACCGAATAACCGGGATCAAGCGCTTGAGGATGCGAGGAATGCGTCAAGTCAGAGTGGCAGCCACCTTGAAAGCGACGGGGTTGAATATCCAGCGCGCAACGGCCTTCAAAAATCGCTCCAGAGGGCCGAAAACCCAAAATGAGGGGCCAAACTATCCCCAAAAAGGGCTTGTTGGCGTTGTCAAAGAACAATATAAGCGCCTTCGGGGCTACCTGCGGGGTTTCTACGAAGGCTACAACTCCGGCATCTGCCGAATGGGTCACTCTATCGCACAAGCGACGTGAGCATTTTTTGCGACTGCATCAAATTTTATATTCTGTTCCCAGGACCTCTTTTAAATAGATTATTATTTCCTTTAGTGAAAGATCGTGTACTTTTTTACAAGCCTCTTCCTTGTTCGAAAGAATGTATCCAGGTGTTTTTCGACGGAACTGCTCTTCAAAATAAGCTGTTCGCGCAACATCTGTTAGGTTTTCCTGGCACAGTTTATCTAACTTTTCTTGAGACATTTCCCCATATCGAGTTCGTAAGTCATCAAGTGTCGGATTTGCCATTTCGCCCCCGTAGAATTTCGCCGGCACCGCATAGTGGCACCCCGTTTAACAACCTGTTATTCACCCGAACCAAACTCTGCAAACAATACGCTATTCTTTCCAGACCGCTTTACTTGATACATCAATTCATCAGCCTTTCGAATGGCTTCATCCGGGCTGATTGCGGGATCAATAAAAACGGCAACGCCAATACTAAAACCAATGGGCCACTGATGCTCTGTCGCAAGAGCTAAAAGACCATTTTGAAGCTCTAAAAAAAATTGCGAGCTCCTGCCAAAGTCGTCTCAGGCAGAAGGATGGCAAATTCATCACCCCCAAGTCGAGAACAAATATCCGATTTGCGTAGCCTACGAGCCAAAACGCCAGACACTCCTTGCAAAACTTCATCGCCAACGCTGTGGCCGAGTGTGTCGTTGACGGATTTAAAGCCATCAAGGTCAATATAGCCAATTGTCAGCGCATGACGATGACGACTAGCTAATTCAAACGTGGATGCACAGGATTGTTTAAATGCTCTGGCATTCAACAGGCCGGTAAGTCCATCCCGCTGCGCCAATGACTGTTGATCTGTCATTAAACGATGGGTATTCGATATTAGAGCAGAAACTATAACAAAAAAGCCGAATCGAACAATTGCGTTCCAAAAAGGAATGGCCATGTGGCTGTAAGAATGGCCAGATGCAAAGTCTACTATAAACCAGGTAAGAGCCGATACAATGCAAGCTAAATTGGCAAGTGGTTTGCTTAAATGCCAGGCTGCAATTCCAACTGGTGCAAGATAGAAAATTGAAAAGGAGAGCTCGTAGCCAATGGCGTGGTCAACAGTTCCAATGAGGGCTAACAGCAACAGACAAACGGAACCCCATTGACTCGGTGAGAGCTGTGAAAATTTTGTTCGAATTTTGGCGAGCATTGTCTTTTGGCCTAAAGAGAGTGTTTAAGGAACCAAACTATACAGACCGGGTTGATCTCTTTAATTTTTTTTCCAGAAAGTTAGTGCCTTCTTTCCGCTGTCAGAATAAACAAGTTTTGCCTGAAGATTTTTACAATCCTGATGCGCGAGAAAGGCTTGGTTACTAAACTCACAGAGCTTTTCATAGGTCTAAGTAAACGACACCCGGCACAACACCCGCAAAAAACTTGGCCTTGAGCCAATTAGCGGTTATAATTACTCGCAATTATGCAACAGACTAACTTCCCCGGTAAAAACACAGCTCTAAGGAGCAACTTCATGGCTGGCAGCCCCAAGATCCTTATCTCTGCGGAGATCATCCCTTCACTCGACCTTGATGATGATTTTGCCAGTCGAGAAGGATTCAATATTCTCATCGCCCGTGACGGCCAACACGCCTGGGACCTGATCGAAAAAGAACACCCGGACCTGGTTTTTCTTGACCTTTACAGCGCCAAATTGGCCGGGGATACCTGCTGCGCGATGATTCGCGACGATCTGACCCTGCAAGCCACACCGGTCATTCTGGTCATCGACGGTCAGCGCAGAGAAGATCTGGCCCGCTGCCTGAAAGCCAAATGTACCGACGTGATCTTCAAACCCCTCAGTAACCACCTGCTACTGGCCACCTCGCGCCGCATTCTCGGCCTGGCCTATCGTTCTTTTCCCCGTATTCCGACTCGGCTCATCGTTCGCTACGGTATCGATTCAGGAAATCTGTTTCACGCCTTTTCCGTCAATCTCAGCTCTGGTGGCGTGTTCATCGAATCCGACAAACCCTATCCGCCGGACCAGGAGCTGTTTCTTGAATTCAGCCTGCCCAAGGTCAGCCAACCCATCATCTGCAAAGCCTTTGTAGCCTGGGTCAATAAGAACCAACAGCCGGTCAACCCCGGCATGCCCTCCGGCATGGGACTTCAATTTTTATCCTTGAGTCTGCCCGATCTGTTAGCGATTTGGGAACACCTTGCCCACGACAGCGATCCAAAACCCGAGCTCAAATCGGTCAAAAACAACCATCCCGAACCGATCTGATCTTCTTAAGCAAAAGCTAGTGTCATGTCATGTGTGAGGGGTCTGGTAAGTCGCCGTAATTTTTTTCCTGATCAATGAAGAAAAATTCTCGACTAAGAACCTGTTGATGAGATGGTCTCCCCCCGCTACCTAATTCGGCGTCAAAGCGCCATAATGGAGAGTACGTATCTTTCCATTAGCGAGGAGCGAGAGGA
>CAZKQY010000512.1:0-5161 GCA_964555005.1 uncultured Syntrophotalea sp.
CTTGCCCTGAAGGAAAAACAAGCACTGTTGTCGCGGGCGGCTTCTCACCTTGTAGAACAGGATAAACGGGAAAAGGCTCTGCAGAAAGCGACCGCCAAGGGGCAGGAACTGGCCCTGCGCATAACCAATGGTCAGGAGAAGGTCGCCGATCAGAAGCTGCGAGTCGAGCAGGCCCGGCAAGCTCAGCAAGTGGTAGAAAATAACAGCGCCGGCAAGGATATTTTTGAGCGGGCCGAGGAGAAGCTCAAAGAGTTACGTGAGCAGGAGCGCCAGTGCCGTGAGCTGGAACGAGAAATTGGCCGACTGGAAAAAGACAGTCAGGCGATACAACAAAAGCTGGCTCACGAAGGCAGCGAAGTGCAGAAAGCCAAGGAGGAACTAGCGGCAGAACATGCACAGCTGGAGGCCGTCCGCAAAGAGTTAAAGCCCGACCCTCAAATACAGAAAGTTGCGGACCGCTTACCGGCCTTGCGCCAGGCAGGCGAAGATCTGCGAAACCAGCGGGGTTTCCACAAGGGTCGCCGGGCCGCGCTCATTGAGGGACAGGACAAACTAGCCACAGGGATCTGTCCGTTTTTTGCTGAGCCTTGCGGTAATATTACCGGGCAGCAACCGCGGGATATTTTCAGTTCTAAGATTACCAACCTTGATCAACAGGCTGTGCAGCTCGACAGCCGCATCGAACTTATAGACCAGGAAATCCTTAAGGCTGAGCAGGCCCGGCAAGGGTTGCAGGGGCTGCTGGTGCGCGCAACAGAGCTGGATAAACAGCAGCAGCAACTGGCAGGTCGTCGTCAAAAAACCCTTGCAAGGGCCGCCGGTCTGGCAGGGCTGAAGGCCGCTTTGACAGGGGCTGAGCTCCAGCTGGCTGCAGTCCGCGACGCTTATAAGGCCTATACCGATCTGGAGGCGATTTTAAACCGCACCGAACAAGAAAAGACCGCTTCTCAAGCTGCGCGGGATGCCTGGTATGCCCATGTCAAAGATGCCGGGGAATGGACCGCCCGGCAGCAGACCCTGCAAAAATGGCAGTTAGCTCTGGACGATCTAAAGAAGGACAGGCAGGTGGCCATTGAAGAATGTAATGCCTGCCAGAAAGCCTATGATGTCGAGCAACATCAACTCGCCCGGCAGCACAAAGAGGTTTTGGTGGCTGAGGTCGCGGCCTTGGAGCAGCATCTGATGGGACTGGATAAAGATTTGCAGCGACTGGCCGGCGAGATTGATCGGCTGAAACAGATCGAAAAGCAGATCGCCGAGGGTTTGGCGGCTAGAAAGCGCTGTCAAAACCAGGAAAAACTGGTTAAATATCTTCGTAATCGCGTCTTCAAAAATGTCTCGGCGCGACTCTCCAAACGTTTTCGCGAAGAAATCAGCACCCGGGCTGATCGTATTTATCGGACCATCGCCGAGGGGGATGAGGAGCTGGTCTGGGGGGATCATTACCAGGTGGTGCTGCGGGATCTGGCCGATGGCCAGTTGCGGGAGCGAACCGACGATCAACTCTCCGGCGGCCAGATGATGAGCGCCGTGGTCGCTCTGCGACTGGCCCTGCTGCAGACCATTGGCGCGCGCCTGGCCTTTTTTGACGAACCGACCTCCAACCTCGACGCCTCCCGCAGAGAAAATCTTGCCCAGGCCTTTCGCGCCATCGACGTGGGCCGTGAAGAGGTCACCGAGCATTGGTACGACCAGCTGTTTCTGGTCAGCCACGATGTGGCCTTCACCGAAATTACCGACCAGATCGTCGAGCTGGGGGAGTAGCTTTAGTCTTGTTTGCACGGGAAGCCGCCAAGGGTGCTAAGAGAGCCGAATTCTGCCTCACGCCCGTTCGCGGCGCTCACTCAAGCCGCAAAGTCGCAAAGGAAAACCAACCCGAAAGACAAGGGTTTTGATTCGCTTGGCGGCTTTGCGTGGGACAATGGTTTTCGGGTTTTGGCCTTGGCTTACTTCGCGAGCTTCGCGGCTTTCCGTGAGATCTGATTTTATGAATAAACTGAGCTAACCCTTGCAGTTCGCGCCCGGCTCAGCTATAAAAGAGGCCGCAGCTGCCATTCCTTGGCTGGCTGCCAATTCACCTGCGGAGAAAATAACCATGGACCTGGAAATCTGTCTTTTTGTATTTGCCGATGACGGCACCGTCAGCCCCTTGGACAAATCTGCCTTTGATAAGGCCGTCGATCACATGGAACCTCTTCCCGAGCATGCCGGTCGTTGTCTCAAGGTAGCTGCCGCCATGCTCGATCGCAGCCAGACCCCGATGACTGTGGAGGTCTTTGGTCAGTATGTTTATTTCGACGACAAGGGTATGGTCAGCGAGACAAAGATGATCGAAGCTAGCCGCTTCCGCGACAAAATGGCTGAAGAGGGCTACAGGAACGACTTCATCTGGACGCCGAATGCTGCTGATCGGGCCAAGATAGAGGCCGCTCTTAACTGATCCTTGGGTTGACTGCACCTACCTTTTATTTGTCTGGATATGGGAGATTGCTAGCAATGGAAAAAAACGACCAAAATAAAGGCTGGAGCCTGCTGGGTCTGCCGCCGAGCGTCGATCTGGCCAGCAGTTGGTTGCAGGGTGAGATCGAAGTTTATGTCGAATCGTATCGGGCCCGTTTTGAATGGCCTTCCGAATATCCTCGCCGCTTCAACGTCACCGACGAAAATCTGCCCTGGGAGGTGGATTACCCCGCCTATGCGCCACCCTATTTTGTGGCGCCGGTGGTGCTGGACAACGATTGCCTGAAAAAAGTCGACGGTTGGGCCGATCCCGAGGATGTCAGTCAGGTCGAAAATCTGCCCACCGAGTCCTTTGAAGGACCGCTGCTGCGGGATGAGCAGGGACGGCCCCTTAACCCCCGTGGCCGCTGCGGCATTGCCGGGCGCGGGCTGCTTGGCAAGTGGGGTCCCAACTATGCCGCCGATCCGATTATCACCCGGGTAAATCAGCGCTTTGGCGATGTGGAGATGCTGGCCATTCAGCGCAAGGACAACGGCCAGTGGGCCATTCCCGGTGGCATGGTCGATAAGGGCGAAGCGGTTTCCCGCACCCTTAGCCGAGAACTGAAAGAAGAGACCGGCGTGGAACTCGACTTCAGGGATGCCAAACTGATCTATCAGGGCTTTGTCGATGATCGTCGCAGCACCGATAATGCCTGGATTGAATCGACGGTCAAGCATCTGCACCTGGTGGGTGATCAGGCCGAAAAGCTCGAGATTGAAGCGGGCAGTGACGCCCTGTCCGTTACCTGGCTGCCCCTTACCGAACGCAGCCTGAAAAAACTTTACGCCAGCCACGGCTATTTTGTGGTTAGCGCTTTAGGCATGCTCTACAAGCGTCAGCCCGATGAGCTGCCGGCCAAGTTTCTCGAAGTTCTGGCCAGCTACTTTTAAGCTGTCGAATCACTACTCCGGGCCGCGGCGTATTGCCGCGGCTTTTCTTTTTTCTCCGCTCAAGGTTGCTGCTAGCCCTTTGCCCGGTCTTTTAGCATGACCCACCACTGGTATCTTCTGGCGCTCACCGCCCTGGTTGTCCTCGGTCTGCAGCGCTTTCTCTACAAAGTCTCTGCCGAAATGCGCTGCAATTCGGCCATCACCACCTTTATCTTTATGGCTACCGTGGCGGTGCTGAGCTGGTGTGCCTATCTGCCCCGAGCCGTTGCCGTTACTCACCTTGGCCCGTTGCTCATCGTCTCACTGGTTAACAGCCTTGGCTTTCTTACCGGTACCCTGGCGACTATCGAAGCCCTTAAAAGTCTGCCTGCCGGCACCATCTATACCCTGACCCGCCTGAGTACCGTGCTATCGGTGCTCTTTTCCCTGGCTTATTTCGGTGATCGTCTGACTCTGTTACAGAGCTTCGGCGTACTGCTGGCTTTATCGGTATTGTTTCTGTTTGCCCGCAGCCGCACCGGTCCGGCCAGTGAGTCGGGTCATGGCCGGCGCGGCTTACTGCTGGCGCTGCTGGCCATCGCCGGCGGAGCCACTTCCACTGTCTCCAGCAAGTTTGCCGCCCTGCAGGTCGATACCTTCGGCTTTATGGCGGTGTCTTATTCCATGAGCACCCTGCTGATCCTGCTGGTCAAGAGCCGCATGTTTCCCCAGCAGGCCGGTCAACGTACCCGGCCGGCCTTGTTTATCGGTCTGGCCATGGGGGTGACCAATTTTTTTGGTTATTATGCCTTGCTCAGAGCTCTGGCCGGCGGTCCCCTCGCCATCATCGCCCCGCTGGTCGGCATGTATTTCGTTATAGCGGTTTTGTTGTCCTTTTTGATTTATCGTGAGCGTATCAATTCACTGCAGATACTGGCTATCTGCCTAACGATAATTTCCATTTTATTGCTACGCTAAATGAGTTTTTGCGCATGCTTTAAAGAGTGTTTCTTTCCTCCCCTTGTTGATTAACCTATCCTCCTTTTTTGCTGAGACAGAGTGGCTCCAACCTCCCTTAATTACACAGTTTGAGACCCTTTCTCCACCGTTCGTGCACAACCTTTCCCCCAGGGTATACACAATATCTAGTGGATTAACAGGTAATATTTCACCATATATGGTGTGTTTTGCCTTGACAGGCCTAAGGGCTGTGCTACATTGCCAGAATGTTGTAATCAACAATTGGAGGATCCAAAGATGGTGGAGTTTATTCGTAAGCGGGACGGTCGCCTGGTTCCCTTTGAGCAAGATAAGATTGCCGAGGCCATTCAGAAGACCGTGCGGGCGGTACAGGGCTCCGACATGGACAAAGCCTCCCAGATCGCCGCCGAGGTTTACGGTATTCTCGAGGTCATCTACAAAGATGGTCGTGTGCCCACGGTGGAAAACGTGCAGGATCTGGTAGAAAAGATTCTCATTGAAAAGGGCCACGCCAAGACCGCCAAGGCCTTTATCCTCTACCGTAAGCAACACGAGGCTTTGCGTCAAACCAAGGAGTTTATCAAGCAATCGACGGAAGCCGTTGATTCCTACCTGACCCAGGAAGACTGGCGGGTTAACGAAAACGCCAACATGGGTTATTCGCTGCAGGGCCTGAACAATCACATCGCCGCCAATATCACCAGCAACTACTGGTTGAACAAGATCTATCCGTCTCACATTGCCGATGCCCACCGGGCCGGCGACTTCCATATTCATGACCTTGGCACCCTGGCGGTCTATTGCTGCG
>CAZKQY010000513.1:0-3002 GCA_964555005.1 uncultured Syntrophotalea sp.
AAATACGAGCCCGAACCACAACCGCCGCTGTGCTGTCGGATCTGCGGAAAAGAGCTCGAACTATCTCGTCTGATTCTGCCGCCGCGACGCAAACCGGAAAAAATGGCCCGAACAGGATAGACTCGACTTTGCCCTGTTTCAAGCGTTTCTTTCTCCCCTGGACGGATACCAACGGCATGCTCAGAGTGCATTTCTGGGCGGGAATGCACCGGTGCGCTCAAATCACCGGAATCGGACCATATTTACACCGAAATCGTAACGTTTTTCCGTCATCGATTTGCGTCAGAAAGCTCAAAACAGGCCACAATGACCCCGAAGTAACAACATTTCCCTTCCAACGGGGCTGCTGACTCCGCCTGGCTGAAAATCAATCCCCTATTTAAAAGATCGTGCCCAATTCCAGGGCTTCATGAACAATGGATTGAGACGACCTTTCAGGTCGTGTCAATCCTTATGGGTTATCGCCGGGCCAAAGGAATTGTAAAACTTACTACAGTCCCTTCGCCCAATTGGCTCTCGACCCAGATTTTTCCGCCATGGGCCTCAACGATGTGTTTGACAATACTCATGCCCAGGCCTATCCCCCCGATAGCCGTATCGGAAGCATCGGCCCGGTAAAACTTGTCGAAAATTCTGGCCACCTGCTCGGCGGTCATCCCGATACCCTGATCTGCAACAGAAATCTGATAAAACCTTTTGACAATGTCACCCCGGATCCGGATCAAACCGCCGGCAGGCGAATACTTGACAGCGTTGCTGAGAAGGTTTTCCAAAATCTGACCCATCTTTCCTTTGTCTACCATCAACAAGGTGTTTTCCTCAGCCAAGACCACCTCAAACCGATACTCGGCGGGCAATCTTTTCCGCAGGGGTTCCATTTGCGTGACAATCTCACGCACCGTACAGGGAGATGTTTTCAACGAAAGTCCCTGCCCCGACTCGATGCGGGCGATATCCAGCAAATCGGCCACAATATCTGACAGAGCGAGCGACCCTTGGTAAATGTAATTAAGAAACTCCTTCCTCTCCTTCGCAGAGATATCCTTCTGGGCCAACAGTATCTGCGAAAAGCCCAGGATGGAGGTCAGGGGTGTCCTAAATTCATGGGCCGCCGTGGAGATGAACTCGGTTTTCATCCGATCGATTTCCCGCTCACGGGTTATGTCCCGAAAAATGATAATTACACCTAATTCTTTGCCCGAATGGTCCAGTATCACTGAGTTCTTGGCCTGGATGAACCGAGAACGCTTCGGGTCATCACCCTTCAGCTCCAAGGTTACAGGGGTCCGGATTTTCCTCCGCACCAAGGAAGGAACTTTTCGACTCTTCAGCATTTTCCCTTTGATCACACCAACAAGAGGTCGGTCGATGACCTGAGACGATTGCTCCTTTAGCAGTTCCTCTGCTGCCCGGTTCATCAAGGTGATCTTCCCGGCAACATCAGTGACAATCAAACCGTCGGCCACCGATTTGAGAATGGCGCTGATTTTGTCCCTGGACTCCTTCGCTTCTACAAGGGCTTTTTTGAGCGCATCCACAGCCTGCTTGCGTTCGGTGATGTCCTGTACCAACCCTACGCAATACATCTGCTTCAATGTGGAGTTCAAAATGCATGCCACCGAGGCATGCCCCCAAACGGTGGACCCGTCTTTGCGGATATAGCGCTTTTCATAATGGATGGTCTGTCGCACTCCAGCCGCAACTTCTTGATAATAACGGTGGGTTTTCCCCCGATCTTCAGGATGGGTGATATCTTCAACAGTAAAATTCAACAATTCGGCTTCGCTATAACCAATAAATTGGCAAAATGCCGGATTTGCATGCAAAAATTTACCCTCGGGCGAAAGGATAACCATGCCCGCGGCAGCGATTTCAAAAATCGAACGAAACCGCTCCTCACTTTCCCGCAAGGCTTCTTCGGCCCTTTTGCGGTCGGTAATATCTCGGAAAGTCAATAGATATCCAACTCCCGAAAGCTGGGTGGCAAAGCCTTCCACCATGACCCCGTCCAACCGGGGCGTTTCGATGATATTTGTAGGGGCCGAACTCTCAAGATGTTCCAGACGGCGGGCGATCAATTCTTCTACTTGGTCGGCGGGATACAATCCCATCTCGCAGGTACGGCGAATGATGTCTTCAACGGTTGGGCCGCCATCCAGAAATTCCCGTCCGAATCCCCAGAGCTTGACATACTGATCGTTGTAATAGATGACCCGCCGATCGGCGTCCAAAGCTACAATGGCATTGTCAGTACTGTTGAGAACGGAATGTAGAAGGATTTGATGCTTTTGGAGGGCTTGTTCTGTCTTTGATTTTTGGGAGACCTCACGCCCCACGGCAAGCACATAGGTCGAATCGCCGTAATCGAACGGACTGAGGGTAATTTCCGCAGGTATTTCTTCGCCGTTCCGTTTGCGGAAAACGGCTACGACCTGCTTCCTGCTGGATGCATCAGCCTCTGCACCGGCGAAAAGATTTCGCACCTGCTCTGACATGAAAAGATCGGAAACATCCTCAACGGTAAGCGTAAGAAGTTCATCGCGTGCATAACCAAGATACTGACAGGCGGATTCGTTTGCGTCAGCGACTTTTCCGGAAGGAACCTGAAACAGAAAAATCGACTCACTGGAATGGTCCATCAGAGCTCTGAACCGTTCCAGTTCCATTAAGCGTTGTTGGAGTGCTGACTTCCTGTCCTTCATAAGAAAACCTTTGTGTTGCCCTTTTCCTGCATAACCCGGATTATGTCCACTTTCCGGGTTATTACCCTGCCCCGCATCCATCCAGCAGGGACTGCCATATAATGCCACCATCAAAAAGCCTTTCAAAACAAAAAATTTTAAACGGCCTTTGAAAAGCTAGCACCGAGGCGGGTTTAACACGCTCACCGATTACCTGTTTCGTCAGTGGCAATGGACAAAACGAAGGCAGAAAACCAGTAAGAGGTGGCCGACACAGCAAAAACAAAAGGCCGCCCCATCAGCGGCAGCTGACGCAAGCGG
>CAZKQY010000514.1:0-8505 GCA_964555005.1 uncultured Syntrophotalea sp.
GGCTTGGTGTTTTTTCAGGGGTGAAGGCATACATCCAGTATGTCGAGGTCCTGAAAAAACAACCTAACGCCGTAGGGCGGACTTTTTGCGACGCCATCATCCCTGACTGGCGATCAACTCCTCCGCCATAGCTACTTCATCGCGGCAACCGCAGAAAAAAGGCTGGCAATCATCGATACCCTGAGGTTGCAGCTCAAGTATTCTTTGCCGCCCGTTAGAAGCGGCTCCACCGGCCTGCTCAATCAAAAAAGCCATGGGGTTTAATTCATAAAGCAGCCGCAACTTGCCCTGCGGCAACCCCTGCAGGTGGGGGTAAAAGAAGATTCCGTCCCCCTTTATCAGCAACTGGTTAACATCCGGAACCAGCCCGCCGCTGTAACGCAGCTTCGCCCCGTTCTTCTCAAGATAACAGACAAATTCCTCAACACCGGGCGTGTAACGATTACGTAGTCCACCGGGCGAATAAATTCCCGCCCTGGACACCAAACGGATATTCCGCCGCAACAGAGTATATTCCATAAGCTGGTTCATGCCGAATTCATGCACGCCGTTACCCGTAGTATAGACCAGAGTGGTTCGCGGCCCATAAAGGATGTAGAGAGCAGCGACCTGACGTTGCCCCGGTTGCAGCAGGTCGCTGCCGGCATAGATGGACACAATGGTTCCCACAGCAAGATTAACATCGACCAGCGAGGAACCGTCAAGGGGATCAAAAGCCACCGAGTAATTACCCGCACAATGGGGTGCCAGAGCGATCACATCCAGAGTCTCTTCCGAGGCGACATTACTTACCACTCCGCTCTTAGCCAAACGCTTACGCATGATGCGATCGGAGAGAACATCAAGAGCCAATTGCTCTTCACCATAAAGATTAGAGGTACCGGCAACCCCAAGATCGCCAGTACGTATTGAGTTGACAATGTATTTAGACGCCTCTGCAATCTCGCAGATGAGATGTGTCAACTTATAACCGACACCGTCTTCACGAAGATAACGACGCAAATCGATCTGAAATTTGGTTTTACCCGCTTCGAGCATTGGCCTCCCCTTTCCCCGTCACATGCTGGGCTAAAAATTTAAATTTATCCCGGATCCGGACCTGTCTCTTGCGATGAAAGCAGAGAGTTGAGTCTTGACGGGCACCACATATATGCTAATATCTTAACAGCTTTTGATCATTAATCTTTCTGGAGGATATTATGGAAGAACAGAGCTCACCCAAGGTAAAAACAAAAACAACCAGCGAAAAACTTTGGGATTCCACACGAAAAACTCTGCACGTAGCTGGGTTTCAAGCCAACAAATATAAACGCATTGTGCAGAAAAAAATTGACCTCGCCTCCCTGCATAGAAAAATCACCAGCGCTCATGGCGATTTAGGAAAGCTGATCGACGATATTCGTGAAAGCGGCGCCCCCGATGTTCTGGCAAAAAATGAGGTACAGGAGCTGTTTCACGCTCTTGACAACCTCAAAACCGAAGCCGCCACCCTGGAACAAGAAATCGAGAGCATAAAAGCAGCAGAAGCACCGGACGAAGAACCCACTGAAGACGAAAAACAGTAGCAGCTCCGCCATTAGTCTCACGACGGAATTTTCAGACAAACAAAGGACCCCTTTATGAGGAGTCCTTTGTTCGTTTAAATGACAGAACTTTTACCGCTGGTGTTTCATGGCCCGCGGCACACTGTGCAAACGGGAATCCTTAAATTCACGATCCCATTTACGCATGGATAACTGAATGCCAGATTCCACCATCGCCAAATTTGCCGCATGGCGCTCCATGATATCCAAATCCTCGTCGACCCTCTGCAGTCCTCTTTTAAGTTCCATATCCAGGCTGGCACGGTTGATTTCCTGATTGTTCAGCTTGGTCATACAACCTCCTCTGAATGCTAAAGCCCACCCCGACGAAGACACCTCGCCTCGGCAGAAGCGGGCCAATTGCTTTCTGGGGAAAAATTATCGCTGCAAAAACATCATATCACAAGGTCATGGTTATTTCTCAGTTGCAAAGAGCTCTGCCCTCTAGGACACCAGACGATAACCAGCCTTTTCCTCGCACCATAGCAAAGTAGCGCCGGCCACTGCCAGCGGAATACAAACCAATTGCAAAAAGGGAATTGCCAGCATCAGCAGCACGCCGAAGGCAAACCCCGACACCAACTGCTTGCGTTTCATCAGATACTGACGCTGAAAACGAAAATCACGTTTTTTACGCTCGTGAACAAAGGCGAAGTACTCAAGACCTAGAAAAAACAGGGTCAGCAGAATCGATAACACCCCATAGAGCAGATTACCGACGACGGGCAGCAAATTGAGCAACAGCAGCAACAGCATAGCAACAACGAACAGGCTCATCTTTTTTAACTCAACCAGCCAGACCCGCAGCATATCGCGCCAAAAACCCCTCAAGGAAAAGGGTTTCACTTCACCATCGGGCAGCAACAAGTTTTCGATCCGTTCCGAGAGCAATTCATTAAAAGGTGAAGCGATCAGGTTGCCGACCACGGTAAAGCAGAAAAAAACCAGCACCAGGGTCAACAGACCGACCGTCACCCAGAGGATATAATAAATCACCAGCCAGTACCAGGCATCGCCCTGAGGCAACAGATTTACCACAAAGTCGTGAAAAAACTGCAAACCGAAATAGACGGCCAAAGAGAAAACGACCACGTTGATCAACAACGGAATAAGCACCAGCTTCAACAACCGGGGATAGCGTACAAAAAGACGGCCGCCACGAAGTAATGAATAAAAACCGCGGGGAAAATCGAGCATGGTTAACTCCGAATAAAAAGGAAGGACAGATAGAAGCGGGCCGGCTTCGCTGAATAGCATCCTGAAATAAAAAAACCGCCGCCATCCAATTCTAGTGGATGACGGCGGTTTTGTCGACAATCTTAACTATCGGGTTTTACACATCAGAACGCGAAGGTCAGGTTAACACCGGCCAGCATTTCGCTGTCGATATTTTTTTTGGCAGCACTGCTGATACCGCTGGAATAAGTGAAGGCAGGGCTGACGGTCAACTGATCGGTCAGAGCGTAGTCCATGCCGACGCTGAGTTCGTAGTTATGAAAACCGCCGTAATCGCCAACAGAGTAATCGCAGTGGTTGTTGTAGGAGACCAGAGCACCAAGACTCAGGGACAGGCCGTCGGTCAGGTCAAAAGAGTGACTGACATCGGCGGTAAAGTACAGCCCTTCTTCCTCGGCCGCATCCCAATCCCAGTAAATACCAACAGTGGGCGAAAGCAAAGTGTTAACTGTGGCGGACAGATAGAGCTCGTTGGTGTCTTCAATTCCGTCAAGAGCGTACCAGATATCGCCCACGGAAACGGACAGCATCTCACCAATATCAAAAGAATAATCTAAAATGATATCGGTTTCGTTTGCTTCGCCGGAAGGAATTTCATCCGAACTCGACAGCTGCCAGTTGCTCCAGTAGCTAACGGTAAAGTTACCACTGGAAAGATCTACACCACCCTGCACAACCGGTCGACCATCGCTGAGATCAAAACCGCGCCACAGATACTTGTCGAATACGCCTACATAAGCATCACCCTCAACAGTAATCGCAGCAACACTGGTGGTGACCATGCCTGCCCCGAGAATCATCAGGGCTGCCAACAAAACACTCCACTTTTTCATTTTGTATTACCTCCGGGTTATAATTTATGCGGCCCCTAAGGAGACCATCCCCCGACGGGGCCGCATCATAATTAAATTAACAGTTTATTTCCCGGAACCTTCGCCTGGGGTAAATACGGATCCCAAGTGATGGGTCTGGAAGTCTGGGTAAGCAGTAGCACCGTGCTCGCAGAAGTCGAGGCCAGCCATTTCCTCTTCCTTGGTGACGCGCATGCCGATCACCATGTCGATCAGTTTGAACAAAATCAGACCGGTGATAAAGGCCCAGGCAAAGCAGGCACCGATACCGATGAGCTGCACACCGACCACTTTCATGGAGAATCCACCGGTGTCGAAGAGACCGGCTGCCAGGGTGCCCCAGGCACCGCAGACGCCATGTACGGAGACAGCACCGACCGGATCGTCAACTTTGATTTTGTCAAAGAACAGCACCGAGTAAAGAACCAGTACACCGGCGATGGCGCCGATAATGACCGCGGACAGAGGGCTGACATTGGCGCAGCCAGCGGTGATGCCGACCAGGCCGGCCAGGGCACCGTTGAGGGTCATACCGATATCGCTCTTGCCGTACTTGATCCAGGTGGCCAGCATGGCGGTGATGGAACCGGCAGCAGCGGCCAGAGTGGTGGTTACAGCGATGATGGCAATGGAGCTGTCACCGGTGGTGGTGGAACCGGGGTTGAAGCCGTACCAGCCGAACCAGAGCAGGAAGACACCCAAACCTGCCAGGGGAATGCTGTGACCGGGAATCGGCTTGACCTTGCCTTTTTTGTCGTACTTGCCCAGGCGGGGACCGACGACGATAGCGCCAGCCAGGGCCAGCCAGCCACCGACGGAGTGAACCACGGTGGAACCGGCGAAGTCGATGAAGCCGAGGCCCTCTAGCCAGCCGCTGCCGTTAAACAGGCTACCCCAGGTCCAGCCGCCGAAGATAGGGTAGATCAGAGCCGAAACAAACACCGAGTAGACCATGTACGCGCTGAATTTGGTGCGCTCGGCCACGGCACCGGAAATAATCGTCGCGGCAGTGGCGGCAAACACGGTCTGGAACATCCAGAACGCATAGTTCCAGGATGCGCCGTCACCGGTAGCGCCACTGAAGAAGAAATCGGTGGTGCCGAAGAAACCGTTGGTGGTACCGAACATCAGACCGAAACCGATGGCCCAGAAGGCGATGGCGCCGACGGAGAAGTCCATCATGTTCTTCATCAGGATGTTACAGGCGTTTTTGGCCCGGGTGAAGCCTGACTCGACCATAGCGAAACCGGCCTGCATGATGAAAACCATGAATGCCGCGACCATGGTCCAGACAAAGTTGAGGTTATTCTGCACATCGGCAGCACTGATAGCTGCCTCTTCGGCAAAGCCGAGAGCGGGGATCGCCAGCAACAAGCCGGCTATGACCAACATACCGAATCGTTTCACGTTTCTTCCTCCTCGTTTAGTTCCAGAAATCGATTAGAGAGCTTCAGGGCCAGTCTCGCCGGTACGGATACGCACCGCCTGCTCGACCTCATAAACGAAAATCTTGCCGTCACCGATGGTGCCGGTGGCTGCCTCTTGGCGGATCGCTTCAACCACTTCGGCAACACGGGCAGCAGGAATCACCAGCTCGATTTTGATCTTGGGAATAAAATCGATCTGATACTCGGCACCGCGATAAAGTTCAGCATGACCTTTTTGCCTGCCGAAGCCACGAACCTCGCTAACCGTCATCCCATTGATGCCAAGGTTCGACAAAACTTCCTTGACTTCGTCCAGTTTGAACGGCTTGATGATGCATTCGATTTTTTTCATTCTTGCTACCTTTCATGGGTTATGGCCTCCGGCAGTCAAACGCTCTGTGTGGTCAGAGAAACTGTAATCGGAGGCAGACCAATATTTTGAATCTTGTCGAAGTAAGTTTGCATCGCACATGCCAATATATTTTATCGAACAATTTCAAATTCTTACGGGACCAATGAATAATAAATGCCTAAAATGAGTGCAGAAAGCACCTGCCTTTAGGCACCCAGTCGCCTGAATAATAATCACCTGCCCGAATAAAACCGCAGTGCCGCTCATAAAAAAAGGCCGCTTCATTTCGAAGCGACCCGTAACCCGATTTGATCCGATATTTGCTCAGCTGTCGGAACCTTTGTTTTCCTCCCGACCAAACTTGAAAATGCCTTCGGCCATCTCCCTCAAACGCTTGTCCACCAGATAATTCACCGTCCCCTCTGGCCAAGTCCCATCCTTTTTGGGCTCACCGGCAGGAACTCCGGTAAGCAATTCAATCCCTTGGTCGATATCCGATACGGCCCACACATGGAACTGCTCTGCAGTCACCGCATCGACCACTTCCTGTTTCAGCATCAGATTTTTGACATTAGATGCCGGGACAATCACCCCCTGCTTGCCATTAAGACCTTTAGTCTTGCAAACAACATAAAACCCTTCGATTTTTTCGTTAACACCGCCGATAGCCTGCACTTGACCGCGCTGATTGACCGACCCGGTAACAGCAATGGCTTGACTAAGGGGCAAACCCGACAGGGAAGAGAGCAACCCGTAGATTTCCGCTGACGAAGCACTGTCTCCTTCCACTCCGCCATAGGATTGTTCAAAGCAAATAGAAGCGGCCAAAGCCATGGGCTTGTCCTGAGCGAAACGCTCGCCAATAAATCCTGACAGAATAAGCATCCCCTTATCATAAATGGGACCGGACAATTTTGCTTCACGCTCGATGTTAACCACCCCGCCCTTGCCCATAAAGGTACGCACGGTTATCCGCGTCGGCCGACCGAATGCGTAATCCCCAAGCATATAGACCGAGAGTCCATTGAGCTGCCCGATTACCTCCCCTTCGGTATCGATCAGCAGGGTGCCATCATCGATGAGTTCCTGGACCCGCTCTTCGACGCGGTTGGAACGATAAATTTTTGACTCGATAGCCAACTCTACATGCTCCCGCTCCACCGTTTCGGCAGCATGGCATTTGGCAAAAAAAGCGGCCTCGCGAATCAGGTCGGCAACATCAATAAACCGCGACGATAAACGATTTTTATCATCAATAAGCCGCGCAGCGTGCTCTACCACCCGCGCCACACCACTCGGCGCAAAGGGCAGCAACTTTTCTTCTTTGCATTTGGTCGCCACAAACAGGGCGTACTGTTGCACATTTTCCCAAGTGTTATTCATCATCCGATCGAAATCGGCCTTGACCTTAAAATATTTGCGAAAATCGGGGTCAAGCTGATAGAGCAAATAATAAAGCCAAGGAACACCGATCAAAATAACCTTACAGCGCAAAGGAATCGCTTCCGGCTTGAGAGAAACAGTGGCAATTAAACGGTACTGCTCGGCCATGTCTTCGATCTTAACCTCGCCGTTACGCAGGCTGCGCTTCAAGGCCTCGTAAGAGAAAAGATTCATCAGCATCTCGCGACAATCGAGGATCAAGTAGCCGCCATTGGCGCGGTGCAGCGCACCAGATTTAACCATTGTAAAATTAGTCGTCGCTGTACCAGCGGTAATAATATGCTCGATCCGCCCAAAAAGATTAAAATAAGTCGGATTCGCTTCATAAACGACCGGCGCCCCCTTGGCGTCGCCATTGTCGACTAACAGGTTAATGCGATAACGATCAAAAGAAGGTTCTTGGTGTACCATTTTCCCACCGGGCATTATCTGTGCCCCCTGCGAAGGGCGGAGCTCATCCAAGCGGTCTATAATATCTTTTATACAAACCTCAAAGTGCGTCAAAATTTTTGGGTATTTCTGATATTTTTCAACCAAATCCTCGTAAAGGTGGCACAGGGTTCGACTAAACAAATCCTTTTCCATCTGCAAAGTGGCGGCACGCATCTCTTTTTCCAACTCAACGACTTTACGCAATACTTTGTTGAGCTGATCCTGCAGCACGGCACCGGTCTTTTCAATCGACATACGTTCATCTTCATCAAGCTCGGCAAAATCCTTTTGGGAAATGGGTTCCTTATCCTTGGTCGGCACCAGCACTAAACCACCCACCGTGCGCTGTAGCAGAAACCCTTTTTTATTCACTTGCTCCTCAAGCTCCTGCACCAATTTCTTGTTCTGTTCCTGGGATTCGCCGGTAATCTGATTTTTAGCCTGCTCGTACTCCTTGCTCTCAAACAACTTGGGTATGGCAACGGCCATCTGCATCACCAAAGCATCAACACCCTTTTGAAATTCCTTGCCTTTGCCGGCAGGCAAGCGAATGTAGGTGGGTTTGGAGCCGTCGTTAAAATCATGAACATAACACCAGTCGTCCGGCACCGATTCCGCCAGAGATCGCTTTTCAAGAAGTTTTTTAATGGTCGATGAACGCCCGGTTCCAACCTCGCCGAGGATAAAGATATTGAAACCATCGGCGTCGATACCCAAACCGAATTCAATGGCGGTAAGGGCCCGGTTCTGACCGATCGATCCTTCAAGGCAACTAAGCTTGTCGGTTGATTCAAACTCAAATTGAGCCGGATCGCAACGCCAGGTCAATTCTTCGGGACTGAGCCGATACTGTTTCACGATGTGCCCCCTTTTTTACGGTTATATGACAATGGCAACTTGCTGCCTGCACCAACATCACGAACAAATCCGATGGGCAGTCAGACAAATATCTAATATAATAGTAACAATCCGGCTCTTGTTGGCAAGCCGGTCTATTCTTATATACAAAAATGAAGAACCACGAATACTTACGCTTAAGGCAAGAGTCATGTCATGTGTGAGGGGTCTGGTAAGTCGCCGTAATTTTTTTCCTGATCAATGAAAAAAAATTCTCGACTAGCCATAGCTTAATCGGGATTTTTTTGAAGCCGAGCAGGGTAAAAAGGACAAGACTTGGCCGG
>CAZKQY010000515.1:0-6666 GCA_964555005.1 uncultured Syntrophotalea sp.
CCAAGGGCGAACTCAAGGACGTCGGCACGCTGTCCGTCACGCTTGACGGCAAGCCCGTGCCCGCCCAGTTCATCAAGACCGTCTCCGGTCACCGCCGAAACCAGCAAGGTTTTATAACCCCGCTCGGCAAAAATCGCCGCAATGGCGTCTGCCTGCTCGCGCACCTCGGTTACATCGGACTTGCTCAATACTACCAGCTGCGGTTTATCCAGCAACCGCGGATTGTGCCGCTCCAGCTCCCGATTGATAGTGTCGAAGCGGTCCACCGGATCCCCTTCCTGCAAATCGGACAGATCGACCATATGCAAAAACAGATCGGTACGCTCAATATGGCGCAAAAAACGGGTACCCAGACCGAGCCCTTCGCTGGCACCCTCGATGAGACCGGGAATATCAGCCACAACGAAGCTCTGATAACCCCCGTACCCCACCACGCCGAGATTAGGCACCAGGGTGGTGAAAGGATAGTCGGCGATCTTGGGTCGAGCGGCGGATATAGCGGAAATCAAGGTTGATTTGCCGGCGTTGGGCATACCCACCAGACCGACATCAGCCAGCAGTTTAAGTTCCAGACGCAGCCAGATCTCATCACCGGGCAGACCCGGTTGTACGTGACGGGGTGCCCGGTTGGTGCTGGTCTTAAAGCGGGCATTGCCACGCCCCCCCTGACCGCCCTTGGCGGCCACAAAGCGCTGCCCCCGCTCCTTGAGATCGGCCAGCACTTCGCCACTCTCCTGGTCGTAAACCAATACGCCTGGGGGCACGAGGATCAACAGATCCTCACCATTTTTGCCGTGGCGATTCGCCCCCATACCATGGCTGCCTCTCTTGGCTTTGTAGCGAACCTTGTAGCGCAAATCAAGCAAGGTTCCTAACCCCTCGTCAACCTCAAAGATGACATCGCCGCCATCGCCACCGTCGCCACCGTCCGGCCCGCCCATAGCGACAAATTTTTCGCGCCGAAAGGACAAACAACCTCGACCTCCGTCTCCGGCGGTAACATGGATTTTTACTTCATCGATAAACTGCATAATTGGAAATCGGTCCAGAACCGGTTTTTACGTTAAAAAGTTTGTTTAACTGCCCGCCGCTCTTAGATCCTAAGAACTCCTACAGTCTTCAAACTAAAAAAAGCGGGCGCCGAAGGACGAAAAAAGCCCGAAGTTCATTCAGGAACATCGGGCTCTTCTCATGCATCCAAAGTCGCTGGGCTGTATCAGGCCGCGTACACGCTGACCTTCTTTTTGTCCTTACCCTTGCGTTCAAAGGTAACCACGCCGTCCACCAGGGCGAACAGAGTGTAGTCCTTGCCACAACCGACATTGTTGCCAGGATGAATCGTGGTGCCACGCTGCCGCACCAGAATCGATCCGGCCGTTACTTGTTGACCACCATAGCGCTTCACGCCAAGGCGTTTGCCCGCGCTATCGCGGCCGTTTCTTGAACTGCCACCGGCTTTTTTGTGAGCCATCGGTAATCCTCCTTAAGCCTGAATGCCCGTAATGAGAAGGCGGGTGAGAGGCTGACGGTGTCCATAGGTCTTGCGATAGCCCTTGCGCCGCTTGTGATGGAATACCAGGACTTTCTTATCCTTGCCCTGTTCCACAATGCGCGCCGTGACTTTCGCTTCTGGCAATAGAGGTGTTCCGATTTTAACCTCTTCTCCGCCGACCATGAGGACCTCGCTCATCGCTACAGTGTCACCCACCGCACCGTCAATCTTCTCGATCTTGAGCAGATCACCTTCGGATACTTTGTATTGTTTTCCCCCGGTCTTGATCACCGCATACATAACGTTTCACCTCGCTCTCGCATATTGATATTTTTTACAGAACAGGCAATATAGTCCCAGACTGCCCCCCTGTCAAGGGAAAATACCTGCAACATGATGCCTTACCTGAGAACATTTTTGAACCGGAAACAAGGATTTTTCATCCCGGCAAGAAAGCCAGTGGCTTGCACGGGAGCGCACATCGGTAGCCGCCCACGCAAGCCTGCGAATTGACGCCGAGATTGGGGAAAAGGGCCGTTTCCGGATGAAAACTAGCTGGCGTCCTTCCGGAAACTATGGATGGACACAGCGTGGTTTTCATATGGGAAACGAGCAATTTTTCCCAAGGTCAAGGAAATCAAGCCCTTGTACGGAGGCGTAGCTGTTTACGCCGCACACGCAAGGGCGCAGATTGACGCCGAGATTGGGGAAAAGGGCCGTTTCCGGATGAAAACTAGCTGGCGACAATATCAAACTGCTCCCGATGATAATCGAAGCGAGCCGTGATGGCCAGCTGCTTGCCGAAACGGGTCTCCAGATCGTCAATTTCGCAACGCTCTTCGTCGCAAATCAAAGAAGCGAGGTCGGGATGCACCAGCAAGGTCACCTGCTTGCCGGGCAGACTGCCAATGTCACGTCGCAACTGACGAAAGACCTCATATACCATGGTAGGACGACTCTTGACATAACCTTTACCGTCGCAATAGGGGCACGGCTCACAGAGGGTTCGAGTCAGATTCTCACGCACCCGCTTGCGGGTCATCTCCACCAATCCCAGCTCGGAGATCTTAAGAATGTTGGTCTTGGCCCGATCGGGGCGCAAAGCTTCTTCCAGGGCCAGATAGACCCTGTCCCGGTGGGATTCTTTTTCCATGTCGATAAAATCGACGATGATCAGGCCACCGAGATTGCGCAGCCGCAACTGAAAGGCAACCTCTCGCACCGCCTCGAGATTGGTCTTGAGAATAGTGTCTTCAAGATTGCGCTTGCCGACGAAGCGGCCGGTATTGACGTCAATGGCGCTCAAGGCTTCGGTCTGTTCGATAATGATATAACCACCACTCTTCAGCCACACCCGGGTACCGAGAGCACGGGCGATCTCCGTTTCAAGACCAAAGGCTTCGTAGACCGGCTCCTGCCCTTGATACAGCTCGATAGTGTACTCGAGACTAGGCATAAAGGTTTCAATAAACTGCACAATTTTGCCGTATTCCCGTTGGGAATCAACCACGATACGCCGCACGTCCTCAGTGAGAATGTCCCGCAATACCTTGCTGGTCACATCAAGATCCGAATAGATCAGGCAAGGGGCCGGACTGTGTCTCTGCAGCCCGCAAATATCCTGCCACAGACCGGACAAAAATTCCATGTCGGAACACAGTTCTTCCTTACTCTTGCCTTCGGAAACGGTGCGGACGATAAAGCCTGCCCCTTCCGGGCGCATGGCCTCGACCATGGTGCGCAAACGCTCCTTTTCCTCCTCGCATTCTATCCGTCGAGAAATCCCCACATGATCGACGGTCGGCATATAAACCAGATGCCGGCCCGGCAGGGAGATGTGAGCGGTAATCCGCGCCCCCTTGGTGCCGATAGGCTCCTTGGATACCTGCACCAAAACCTCCTGCCCCTCCTGCAGCAAATCCTGAATGGGCGGCAGAATCGGCGCCTCTTCCTTGCCGCCTTCGGTCAGATCGTTGCCATCTTCGATATAGCGCTCAACCCCCTGAACCTCGTCGAGGACATCCGCTACATAAAGAAAGGCGGCCTTTTCCAAGCCGATATCGACAAAAGCGGCCTGCATACCGGGCAACACCCGCAGCACTTTGCCTTTGTAAATATTACCAACGATACCCCGCTCTCGAAGGCGTTCAATATAGAGTTCGGCAATGTGGCCGTTCTCCAGTAGTGCCACCCGCGTTTCATGGGAGGTGGTATTGATGACCAGCTCTTTGGTCATAGTCTCTATTCTCCTGATGCGTGAATCTATAAGGATACTAACCGATAATGTTTATTCCAAAAGGGGCGCGCAAAGCCGTACCTCGGTCTTGCGCATGCCAAGCAAAGCCGTCTTTCCCGGCACCAGGCCCAGCAGGTAACCGGCCAGCAAAGTCGGACTGCCCTTGCTTAACTTTAACAGCAGAACGCCATCCCGCCATTGCAGATCAACCACTCCGGTCCGCACCTCAATCTGCTGCTCCCGGCCTTTCTTAAGCCGCGTCGCATACACCTCATCAGCCGCCAGAAAACGAGCGAGGCGCTCGGAAAGGTCCGCCGGAGCCAGCTCGGCCAGGGGCAGCCGATAGGTCGTTTCTTCAATACACAAAGACGGTGCCGGAGTCTTCCAGGGGACGACTTCGGCCCGTTCCACAGCAAAACCAGCCGGCAACTGGGCATTGAGGGACGCCATGACCTCTTGTGCTGCCTGGGGATGGTGCAGTTTAAGATCGATAATCTCGGTATTGCTCTCGACCCCTGTCGGCAAGGCATCGGGAAAGGAGATCAGCGGAGCCGGATGAAAACCGCCGGAATAGCGAATCGGCAGACCCGCCCGGCGCACTGCTCGATGGACAACGGTCATAAATTCCAGATGTCCGACAAACTTTCCCCGACCGAGTTTGCTTACCCACAAACGCACCTTGCACGGCTGCTCTTCCTCAAGAGAAAGGGCCTCGGTGACAACCAAGGGCTTGACCGCCGCCACAGCCTGTTCACCGTGGTCGGTGGCATAACGCATCCGCACCGTTTCGAAATCGCACACACCGCAACCGGTACAGCCGGCGTCCCGGCAGTCCACCGTTGCCGCGCCGCTTAAAGCCTTCTGCCATTCATCAAGCAAGAACTGCCGGGAGACTCCGCAATCGATATGGTCCCAGGGCAGAATTTCATCGGTAGCTCGCTCGCGCAGATACCAGACCGGATCGATACCGCAATCGGCAAAAGCCTGCTGCCAGAGATCAAAGCGAAAATGCTCCCGCCAGCTGTCGAAACAGCAACCGAGGGCCAGAGCCCGTTCCAGCACCGGGGCTAAACGCCGGTCGCCGCGGGCAAAAACCCCCTCGACAAAGGAGAGTTGCGCTTCGTGCCACTTAAGACGCAACTTCTTACTGCGCAACTTCTGCCGCAGCATATCCTGTTTGGCCAGGGTCTCGTCAATGCCGATCTGCCGCTGCCACTGAAAAGGAGTCTGAGGCTTGGGCACCAGGGTCGAAACCGAGACGTTGACATCAGCACCGCCGGGAGTCCCCTTGCCGGTGCGCTTGACCCGCGCCGCCAAATCAACGATGGCATCCAGGTCGGCGTCCTGTTCCGTCGGCAGGCCGATCATGAAATACAGTTTGATGATTCGCCAGCCGAGGGAAAAAGCACTATCGGCCGCTACCAGCAAATCCTCTTCACTGATGCCCTTATTGATTAACTGCCGCAGCCGCTCACTGCCGGCTTCGGGGGCAAGAGTAAAACCGGTCTTGCGAACCTTCTTGATCTCTTCCATCAATTCGCTGGTCAGCGAACCGACGCGCAGGCTCGGCAGAGAAATGGCGATTCGCTCTTCTCGAAAACGGTCCATCAGCCCTTTGAGCAGCGGACCGATGCAACTATAATCACCCGTCGACAAAGAGAGCAGGGAGACCTCATCATAGCCTGAGTGCCCCAGAGAACGATCAATAACGTCGACAATCTGCTCCAGGCTCCGCTCTCGCAGCGGACGACCGATATACCCGGCCTGACAAAAGCGGCAACCGCGGGTACAACCCCGTGCAATCTCCACCGCCACCCGGTCATGCACCGTATTCATGAAGGGAACAATAGGCGTCACCGGATAATCCACCGCGGCCAGATCCGCCAGCACCCGGCGCCGCACCTTTGTATAATTTTTACGCAGCGGCTGTAACGCAGCAATTCGGCCATCGTCCCGGTAGACGACATCGAACAGAGACGGTACGTAAACTCCGTCGATTTCAGCCAATGTTTCCAACAGCTGCGCCCGTGAGCTATCGGCCTGCTTAGCCTCGCGAACCACTCGGCACAGATCGACAATAGCTTCTTCACCATCGCCAATCACCGCGCAGTCGATAAAATCGGCCAACGGCTCCGGGTTGGTGGCACAGGGGCCACCCACCACCACCAAAGGGGCCTGCTCATCGCGCTGCTCACGACGCAACGGAATGCCGGCTAGTTCCAGCATCGCCAGTATATTGGTATAGGACAGCTCGTGCTGCAGGGTAAAACCGAGCAGATCAAAGGTGGCCAGAGGCCGCTGCGATTCCAGAGCGGTCAAGGGCAGACCGTTTTGACGCAGTTCTGCGGCCATGTCAGGCCAGGGGGCGTAAACTCGCTCCGCCACAGCCCAATCGAGAGAATTGACCGCATGATAGAGCATCGGCACACCGATATGGCTCATACCCACTTCATAGACGTCGGGGAAGGCCAGAGCAAAACTGACCTCCACCGATTCGAGGTCCTTGGACACCGTACCGAGTTCACCACCCAGATACCGACTGGGCCGGCTGACCCGGCCTAAGAGTTGATCCTGATCCATATATTCTTTCAACAACAACCTCACTATGTTTAATTTGCAAACATTCCTTGTAGCACGGAAAAGACCTATAAAACAATCTTTTCCAGCCAACCGTGGCACTAACCACGCCCCTTGGTAACGTTTTGAACTCGTCTTTATTCCACATATTCACAATGGCGCAAAACAGAAAATTTATGCTAAGGTACCGCTAACAAACTCTGCGAAAGGAACCACGCATGTCACTGACAGAACCACCGGAAGCGGACCTCCACACCCATACTATCGCCTCCGGACACGCCTACAGCACAATCAATGAAATGGCTGCCGAAGCGTCCCGACGCCAACTGCGCCTGATCGGCATGACCGACCACGGACCGGC
>CAZKQY010000516.1:0-5030 GCA_964555005.1 uncultured Syntrophotalea sp.
ATAAAGTCTTTCATCTCTACGGTCCCGAGGTTGGCCACACCTTGACCGCAGCGGACAATCCTCGCCGCCAGGAACTTTACACCCTCATTCAGCAGTTTCTGAGAATTTGGGCGCCCCCACTGCAGAACTTAAACACTTCATTAGAGACCTGACCTGGTCTTGGGTTTCCTTTGCCGTTCCGGAGTTATCGACCACGAAATCAGCACGGGAGAGCTTCTCCTCCTGAGGCATCTGGGCAGCGACACGGACAAGAGCCTGCTGCCGATTGATGCCATCCCGATCCATCAACCGCGCCAACTGTATCTCCGCATCAATCTTCACCACCAGAACCTTATCGACTGCCCGGTCAGCGCCGACCTCGTACAACAGGGGCGCATCGTAAATCACCAGAGGTGCTCCACCCTGCTCTGCCTCGCGCAACCTTGTTCGGGCCAAGGCGGCAATTGCCGGATGGGTAATACCGTTCAACGCCATTCGGGCCTGATCATCATTAAAAACCAGATCGGCCATCAACGGGCGATTTAAGGTTCCATCTTCCTGCAAAACCTGGCAACCAAAGCAATCAACAATTTCCCGCAAGACTTTAGTGCCCGGACGGACAATTTCCCGAGCTAACATATCCGCGCTGACCACAACGGCCCCCAAAGCTTGAAAAGCCTGTGCCACGGTCGTTTTACCGCTGGCAATGCCACCAGTTATGCCTAATACCATTTAGATTATCTCCTAAAACCTAACCCATCCGCCACAAAACATCAAAAACGAGTGAAATCAATCAAAATATGTCGTATTATAAAAAAGTTTATCCATCAATTTCTGCTGTTTAGTGGTCCTGTTTAGCGACCTTATGGTAAACATATCATAACCATCCGTAGCTACTGAAACAACGACTTTAGCTACTACAAAACTTTAAATACAGCCAGAATCATGACACCGGTTACCAGAAAGGCAACATCCATCCGCCATGAATGAAAACTGTAGTAACCATAACGAACCTGCCAAATTCAACCATCAGGATCAGATCTCAGCTGCCCTGCTTGGTATCGGCAAATTATTAAAGGCAATCCGATTCTATCCACCCAAGCATCCAACCCTCGAAAATACCTGCGAGGAGGCCCATAACCTCCTAACCCCTCTACTGCGGCAAGGCAATTTGATCCTGACCATTAGAAAAAACGGTTTCTACTGGCAAGACAAACCGGTCAGCGACGAAATTCCGGTTTTAAAAGAATTGGCCTTCTATTTCTTTGCCCGGCTGGTGCATCGTCTTCTGTTTCTCCCCGACCTGACAACGCGCGACCTCGAAACCTTCGCCCGCTGTGCCATCGGAGAGCCAGCTGAGATACAACGGGCGGGAGGGCTGCAGGAACTTTTGCTGCAACAACATATTACCGGTATGTTCCTCAATGAAATTGACTTACAGACGGTCCAAGCCCGTCGCGAAGAGATTCTCGTCGAACAGGGTCTCGATCCTGAGCTGTTGGACAAAAACCCTTTTGAAATTCCTCCGGAGACATCTTCCAGCGCCGATACGGACAATATTCTTTTGCCCGAGATGCTCATAGAAAACCTTACGACTGCCCAACTAAACCCGGATGAACTACTGCGGCAACTAGCGGGCAAGAACTCGGATCAACACTATCGCCAGCTCTGCCAGAAACTTGTCGTTATCATACCTGAGCACCTACATGAACCGGAATTGAGCATACCGCGCAAAGCCCTACTATTGCTGGCCAGACATGGCGCCGAAAAGACCCGCAACAACAACCAGCGACGCACTTGCATGGAAGCTATCGACCAGCTCGGCAGTCCGGAGCTATTGCAATACTTCATCAACGCCCTATGCGACAAACACCAACACAGCGGAGGCCGCAACAATATTATCGAAGCCCTATCCGTCCTACAGGGAAAAGCGGCCATTGGGTTAATCGACAGACTGACCAAAGAAGACAACAACCAGGTACGCAAGCTACTGTCCGAAGCTCTAATCAAACTCGGCAACAGCGCCGTTCCTGCCCTTGTCGAGCGATTAACCGACAACCGCTGGTATATTTCTCGCAATGCAATCGCCATTCTGGGCAAGATCAAGAACCCTAAAACGGCCATTCACATCCGTCCTTACCTCGATCATCGCGATTACCGCGTTCGGCGAGAAGCGGTTAGAGCTTTAAGCCTTGTCGGCGGCCCCGTTGCCCTCAAGGGCTTACAGGCACTCATTGACGCCCGAGACCGGGAGCTATGTCCGCTGGCAATTTTCGCACTGGGAGCCATGCAAAATGAAGCCGCCGTCGATCCGCTGGTTAGGCTACTAAACTCCTTCGACCCCCTGTTGAAGGACTTTGATCTTAAGAGAAAGGCAATCAAAGCCCTTGGTGCTATCGGCGCGCCACAAGCCGCCCCGGCCCTGATAAAGGTTATCAAACGAAAGCGCTTCTGGAAGCACAATCACTACAACAAGCTACGCAGCAGCGCAATCCAGGCCTTAGGCAACATCGTCACCGAAAACTCGCTTGCGGCCTTAGAAGCCGCGAGCAAAGACTCTTCACCACTGGTTGCCCACATTGCCAGCGAAGTCCTCGACAAAATATCCGCAAGGATCAAAAATGAATCCTGAATTATTTCAGCAGATTGTCACAAGCTTTATCAGTGCCTACAAAGGGCTGCATCTTTACCCCGCTCAACATCCCACCATTCGTAATCAACTGGAAAATCTGCTACTGCGTCTAACCACCCACCTTGAGCAACGAGAAATGCTTAAAATGGGCCTGCTGGAAGATACGTTGTTCATTGATGATCACCTGTTTGCCATTCAAACTCCGGCCAGCGCAACCCTGACCCAGCTACTGAAACAATTAAAAATCGAAGCCCTTGAATTCCACCAAGGCATTACTGAGAACGAACTAGTTAATTTTCTGCAACTGTTAAGACAAAACGACATCAACCATGAAGATCTCGAGATGATGTTGGAAGAACGAAAGATTGAACATATTCGTCTGGCAGGCGGTAATCCCGACGAAGACCAAAAACCACGCCAGGTCTACGGTCGAGCCATGACAGTAGTTAATGAAATTTTTGAAGACGTACATCTGGGGCGCATACCCTGCTCTAAAAAAGCCAAACAAGTCGTCAAGGACATGGCTAAGCTTACTCTGTCCGACCCCCATGCCCTCTTTGCTCTGTCAATGCTCAAAAGCTACGACAACTATACCTTTACCCATTCAGTCAACGTCTCGGTAATCGCCTTAGCGGTCGGTCGATCCTGTGGCCTCTCCGAAGAGCCGTTGCGCACCCTGGGCCTGGGCGGCCTGCTGCACGACATCGGCAAGCTGAAGATCGATCTGGCAATCATCAACAAACCAGGACGCCTGACCGAGCAGGAATTTTCCCAGATCATGACCCATCCCCGCCTGGGGGCAGAAATCGCCGGCAACACCCCCGGCATTCCCCCGGGCGCGATTGACATCGTACTTGGCCATCATCTTCGCTACGATCGACAGGGCTATCCAGCCGATGCTCAACTGCATGGACCTCCGGAAATGAGTCACATAACGGCCATCGCCGATACCTATGATGCGGTCACCACTCTGCGCGCCTACCAGCGTCCGGTTACTCCGCGACAAGCCTTAAGCCTGATGCGGAAGGTAAGCGGCTCCATGCTTCACCCTGAATATCTAAAAGCCTTTAGTACCTCCCTGGGCACCTATCCTGTCGGCAGCCTGGTCCGTCTGGTGACCAATGAAATAGGCCTGGTGACCCGGGTCGGGACCGACAACCCGGATGAAATAGAACTCAAGATTCTCTTCAACACAGAAGGAAAACACCTGTTAGAACCGTGCTCTAGATCACTGTCCAGCAATGAAAAGAATCAAGTGGTGGCCGAAGTCGACAGTTTTATAAAAGGCATCAATCCAATAGACTATTTTTAAGTAGAATTACAACAGTGGAAGAAAAACATTTTAACTGGAAGGGGCGGGGTCATCCGCTTCATCGAGGGGCAATACACCAAGGGCCTTGGCAGCCAGGGACCGCACCATGGGACGTTGGTCTTTGAGCAGAGTCAGAAGATCACCCTCTGCGGCCGGATCGGCAATGGCGGCCAAGGAACACAAGGCACTTTTCACCAATTCTTCATCCAGCTCTTGCAACAGGGCTATTAAAAAGGGCGTGAGACGGCGATCGGAAAAGTTGCCGAGAGCTTCCGCGGCATGGACTCGAACCGCCGGATGAGGGTCTTTGAGATGTCGCACCATATATTTCAGGACTTTACTATTCTTTTTCCGACCCAAAACCTGTAGAGCGGCACTACGAACATCTGCATCCTTAGCGTTAAGTGCGGCCACCAGAGGTGAAAAGACTTTGGAGCTAGCCACCTGCTCCAGAGCATAAATAGCTCGAACCTGCTGCTCGTGACTACCGGATTTCAACACTTTGGCAATCGCGTCAAAACCTTGCACGGATTCGAGGTTTTCGAGAGCGGCGGCGGCGGCTTCACGAACACATAGCTCGTCATCGCTCAACGCTTCGGCCAGGGCTTTTTTTCGTCTTTCAAACATCAATACCCTCACAACAGATAATGCATCCGCAAAAATTTATAGAATAGCTAAGTAAAAATTTCGCCCTGCAAAGGCCTGGTGTTTTTTCAGGGGAAAGGTAACCACCTAGCGTGTCAAAGTCCTGAAAAAACGCGGTAACGCTACAAGGCAGGCTTTTTACGACGTCATCAAAGGCTGTCAGCCTTCCTAAACGTACCCTAACAGAAAGCCATAAACGGCGCAACGCTTTAGCTACAGCACCCGTGCCGAGGCCATGGAGCCAACGCAAGACTTGAACCAAATGAGAGTTCCTGTTAGTATGACTCGCCGAACCCTCAATAGTAAGGTGTCTTGATAATGCTAATCATAGATACGGGGGGATCGAGCCCTGAAAAATATCCGCCTGGAGCGCTTACATGTTCGAAATTCTGCAAAACGACACACTGGCACCGAACGTTCACCGATTGGTAATTCGTGCCCCGCGCATCGCCAAAGCCCGTA
>CAZKQY010000517.1:0-6297 GCA_964555005.1 uncultured Syntrophotalea sp.
TGGACGGAAAGCCCGTCCGCTGTGTTGTCGCCTCTATTTTTCATGGCGGAAATATAGCATAAATCGCCCTTGAAAAAAAGCTGAAAGATGCATTTACTACAAGGAAAAACGCCTACTTACCCGCTTTGGGACCACCCCTTCGAGCAGCAGGACGAACTGCTGGCGGGTCAGTTCTGGCCGGCCGCTGAAGCAGCCCGAAAAGGTACCCTGTTCCAGGCGTTTGTACCAGATGGCAAAGCCGTCGCCTTCCCAATAGAGGATCTTGATCAGGTTGCGGCGACGATTGAGAAACAGAAAGAGCGAGCCGGTCAACAGTTTGCCCGGGAAAGCGGCCTCGACCAGCGCGCTTAAGCCCTCGAAGCTCTTGCGCATGTCGACGGCCTGATCATAAAGGTGGATCGCATGGCAGCCGGAAGGACGCACGGCTCACACCTTTTTGAGCAAGGCCAGGATATCGCTCAGCAGACCGGGATCGAACCCGCGGTCCACGTGGAGATAGACCCCGTTGCACTCCAAACGCAGGGCGGAGCGGCCAGGGCTCACTGTCAGCTCGACAAACCTGCCGGACGGCGCCGACTGCGAACCCTCCAGGCGTTTGCGCCAGTAGAGAAACCGGTGATAACCTTCGGCGTTCTGGCGGCACCAGGCTGCGATGCTCAAACCGCTGCTACGCCAGGCAGCGAGCTTCTCCGTCCATTCCTGTGTAAGGGTCGACATGGGATGACCTCCTCGTTCGAAATCGAATACGGAGGCCAGTTTAGTCGGTGGTCTATGGAACAACAAGATGGGCTGGGTTGACGCTTACATTTCAAGGGAGTGAGACGGACAACCGGGTTCGCCCGGCTGATGACCGTTAACACCAAAACAAAACGAGGCCTGTGTTCCGCATTGCGTGAACTCAGGCCTCGTTTTGTTTTACGAAATCCAACAATCTACGTATTATGCCTCCTATAGCATACCCACACCTGCTGGAACTGTTAATTGCGGCTTAATAAGGATGAAACTCCCGCACCCGATACTTCCCGGCCTCGTTGTAATCCAGGCTGTAATCTTTGTCAAAATTCTCATATTTGGCGACGAATTTACCCATGTACTGATTCACCACTGGATAACCGGACTTCAACCAGTCCACCATGCCGCCCTTGACGATCTTGAAATTGGTATACCCGTATTGCTTCATGAAATGGGCGATGTAAAAGGCGCGATACGAAGTCCGGCAATAGATGTAGATCTCGGCGTTGGCGTCGGTGATCTTCTTGGGAATGGTGTAGACGTGACCGGCATGGATATTGTCAGCGCCGTCAATATGGAAGGTGTAAAATTCTGGAGCGCTTCTCAGGTCAAGCAGATAGGCCTTCCTGGTTCCGGCATTCACCTCCTCGACAATGGCCTTGAACTGCTCCACGGTGATTATCCTGTCCGCGGGGATCTCCTTGTTCAGTTCCGTAAAGATCGCCTTTTCGTTTGCCACCAGATCCACCGGGACAGGCGCCGGATCAGCGGCATATCCTTGTGATGACGCTAGAACAAGGGCAAGGGCAAAGGCGCTTCCAATCTTTTTAAACTTCATCGAATCTCCTCCTCAAAGTAAAAGAAACAAGGCGCCACGCAAGGCATGTGCCCTCTTTTCCGTTGGCCGTGCCGGCCAAACAACCAATAAGACTCTCTTTATAATCACATGCCTTTAACTATTGCCTCCCGCACTCCTTGTCAAGCAAGACACAATCAACCTTGATTGGGTCAAGGGTTCATGCCGCCGGCAAGAGTAGTAGAGCCCCGTGGGGATGGGCGGAAGCAGGGGAAATGAAGGTTCCAAAGACTACTGTTAATGGATCACCCACTACCGGAGCCCATGAAAAAAATAAAATAGGTGATCCCCATTTTTGGTAAAATTTTTCAATTTTACGTCTCTTTTCAGATTGCACCGAGTGTTGCTGCTAAAAAGCTAACGATAAAAAGCCCTAAATATCCATACTGATAATTCTTCCATGAATTTAATGACTTCCCTGGACTTTGGCTTGGCGGGCCTTTCATGACAATCAGCCATAGCTATTTTATAGTTTTACTCCGAAATCCTTTAGGGCCACTATCATAAGATAGTAACAACCAACAGTGGCCGCAATTGAAATAGTCATACTAAGAAAAAAGTTCATGCGCTGTTTTAACAAAAATGGCAACACCAAAAAAAGCGCCAGAGACGGGAAAACCAGCCAAAATACATTTGATGCGAGCGCACTAACTTTCAAAACATCCTTGGTGTCTATATAAAGCCAAATCATCGCCAGAATCGAGACTAACGGCACTGAAGCTAAAACAGCGGCAACCAGTGAGCTTCTCTTAGCGATTTCTGAAATTAAAATTATTAAGGTTGTTGTCACGAATACTTTGACTGCGTAGTAGGCCAAGGAAATCTCCCTGTCAAATATACCGTTAAACGGGATATGGTAAAATCCGCATAACCGCGGGTACATTGTTTCCGGCCCGTTCCTTTTGCTCAATCTTCGGGCTCTGCTCCGACTGCATGACACCTCCCCCTTTTTCTGTTTGTTGCCAACAGGAAGAGACGTCCAATAAGTCGTATCGGCCAGTCCCTACCGAAAAAATATAGCTTAGAGGGCGGTTTCTCGCTATTCCTTCATACTGCGAAACTTGAACAGCACGAAGGGTTTTTCGTCGCGCCCAGGCCTTTCCTGCCGGAACAGGATCGGGCTGCCGAGGGCGAGGCGAACTGCGATGGCTGTTATCAGCAGCATCGGCCCGAGCACCATCAGAGCCCCGACTGAAGCAGTGATATCGAAGATCCGTTTAAATCCTGAATAAATGCCAGGTTTATTTTCGGTAGAGGGGTAAGTAGCCATCTTCGACGAGAGCTCCTTTCCATGGCAGCGCCAAGTTTGATCATAGCGGTCTTGGTTGCTGAAGTTTTCACTCCATGAGCAGGCGAAACCTTCCCGTTTGATGCATGCGAATAATCAGGGACCCGCTGTCGGCAGGTTTCCCTCGGACAGGGCCAACGGACGGATTATGACGACCTCTTCCCCCGCAGCGGAGCGAAACCAGCCCAGAATTTTTTCTATCTCCTCCAGCAAAATGCCGTCACCACTGCCGGCAGAAGAGTTCCGGGCCTTCCGGGTCAGTTCCCGGTACAATTGTCCCTGTTCCACCGCCTTGGTGGTGAGATTGGCCTCCACCCTGCGCCCCGTCTGGATATCCGACAAAACCAGGCGCTGCTTATCCTGATCGTGCACCACGAGCCCCCGGTTCCCCAAAGTGGTTCCGGCGGCCATTTGGACTCCGTCCACAGGACATGCAAGAAGGAAATATTCGGCCCTGAGATTCTTCGCCTCGACCTCGGTGCCCAGGGCGGCGCGGGCCGCGAAGCCGAGCCTGGCTCCTATCAGGGAACCTGCGCAGGTGTGTCCGTGAAACTCTTCCAATCGCTCATAAAAGAGCTCGGGTTCGGCGGCCCGGGCATCGCCGGGAAAAACCGGGCCATAACCCAGAATGAGAACGGTTAGAATCACTCCGAAAAACTTTCCAGCCAAGTCGTCGAAAAGAGTTTTCATGGGTGGTCCTCCTCTAAAAAGTAAAGGGATAATCAAACTTAGTACCGTTGCCTTAAAATCTGGCCATACTCGACAAACCACACCCCACTTGCACGGTCCGGACGGGCTCTGGTGTCTGAAGGGTAGTGATTTGTAGGACAGGCTGGTTCAACGGTTTTATTTAAGCGGCAGCGTAGAGACCTTTGAGTACCACAGACTTTCTCGGGGCGCACCGCTGTTGACCTGTCCGCTTGAAATATGTGTTGGGCTTCGTCACTCTTTGTCAAGGTGTCTTCGCACGATGTCACGCACGTCATGCAGCTCAAAGCTGTGTTCCTTACGCAATTTGCCGAGGCGCGCGTCCACAGGAACTTGGGGCGGCAGACCGAGTTCTCGCAGGATGACGGCTGTCGGCACACCGGTCAGTTGCTCAACCTCCTTCAGCGTCATTGATCCGTCAATCTGAGGAGCCGTACTTTCGCTGGTTTCAGTGACGCGCATTCGGTGCGGGGGCTCACCCGTCTGCTCCACCCGTCCAAGGAACGGAGCTGCCGCCAGACCAGCGAGTGCGATCACTCCGACAACCGCGAGGGCCACGCGAAGGCCAGAGCCTTCGCTCGGACGACCCTTGACCATGCAAACAACCCAGCGCCAGTGAAGGAAGAGATGGAATCCGAGAATTGCCATCAGGACAACAGCGATCCAGAAGTGAAGCTTGCCCCACTCGTGGCGGTCCATTCCCCAGAGCGTGCTGAAATGACCGGAACCGGGTGGGAGGACGTAACGAACGAGAACGCCCGTGGCAGTGAGGAACACGAATGCTACGAACGCTACTGTATCAACAACGAAATTGAGTTTCGCCTTTTGCATCGAAGGACTCCATGTCGCCCAACAGTAAATGGGCGAATCCGTATACGCCGCCGAGTTCTAAGTTTCTGTCCTTCTATCACACAAAACATCAAATATCTGAAAGATCGGCAACTTACTGTTATTGCGATGGTTTCAAATCGATGAGACACATATTAAGGTGTCATATGCGGACCCGCATAAGACGCCCTTTATATATGTTGAAATATGCGTTTCCCGACTTCAGAGAACCAAGCTGGACATCATTTGAAACCCATTGCAGTAGCAAGCCAACCAAACGCCGACTTCTCCCTCCATAAAAACCTATAAATTTATGGACTCCAATATCCTACAGATGGGTGGATATGTAAAGTGACTATTGTCCCGGAATTTGGTTCATAAATTATTTGACTGATAAAGTAGGGCTTGTCAGAAGATTGTTACAATTCCTGGCCTATGAGAAACGACTTCGATCAATATAGCGAGTGGGGGCTTTCGTGTTCTACAACCGGTCACCACTGGATCTATACCAGAACCAATTATTCCTATGATACCTTACGGTCTCGGTTCGCTGTTCGCCGGTTTTACGTATTCGGAATACGGACGCATCGAGGTCCACGGCCCCGGAGCTGCCCAAGTCCCAGATACTGGATGCCTCTGCGAGAGAGCTGCAGCAAGCGGCGAAAGGAAAACTGCCACCGCCGTTACGACTTCGTGAAAGGAGTCGGGAACGTGCTCGTGTTGCAACCGCCTCCAAAAGGCTGTCCACTGGACCTGATTTGCTTCAATAAAGCTCTCGCCAAAAGCATCGATGGCGGCCGTGATGGGTGTTTCTCGCCTTTCAAAAGTCAGCCGGATCGCCTCGGCCAGACTTGCCCCGTCGAAATTGAACTGTCGGGAGAGAAGCCAGATGTCGTAGAAGTCTTTCATTCGGCTGTTCAGGATGCCGAGCTTCACCATGGCCTCGAACTTTTCGGCGATGGCGCTCTCCCGGCTATAACAGAGAAGCCTCGGCGCGGGGAAATCGAGCATGACCGGCAAATCCGATTCTTCCGGTCCCGGATAGACGATGTCCCCGAAACCGATGTCGATTTGCAGGGTGACTCTAGCCGTGTCCAGCACCCCACGAAAGCGGATTCTGATCCCTGCATAATCTGCATCTTCAGTGATCCGCTCAGCGTGAATCGAAGCAGGTTCAAAGGAGAGCCCGTCCGGCTCCACGTCCATATTCATGATCTCACGAATCTGTGTAACGATGACGGCCTCGTCGTTACTTGTCCTCCCCAGCATATCGATATCCATCGTCGGCCGGATTTCCGGCGAGCGCCAGACTCTGAGCATCAGGGCACCCTTGAGAATGAATCGTCTGGCATGGGCGGAGCGCGTCAGACGGTATAGAAACCGCTCCATGGCGTAATACTGAAGCAGTTCGTTGAACGGCCGTTTGTCTTTCCTGGCACGATCGAGAAGTCGCTGCCGGACCGATGCGGGAAGGTTTTGGGCGGACTTCATACGGTTGCCTCCAGGTAAGGTCGCATCACCTTTTCGACCCGGCAGATTCTCGCATGCTTGAGCAGTTCCCCAAGATTGAACTTCCTGCGGGTCTTATAGAGCCTGAGTGCCTCAAGTACGAGATCCATGCCGATTTTGTTGCGGAACTTGAAACAGTCAGCGAGAGTCTTTTCCGGGGAATATATTTTGACGGAAACACCGTCAATTTGATGTGCCTGGATCCCGGCGCTGTAAGCCATTTCGGAAAAGCGGTGCACCGTCAGCGGCGGATAATCGAGAGATGGCGGCCGCGATTCCCTCGGCAGAGCAATCGATATGCTATGCGGTATCTGTGTCGTGATCTCGTGGTAAGCCAGGGCCGAGACGAGGCAGACGACCGCATTTGGGGCGCGCA
>CAZKQY010000518.1:0-2355 GCA_964555005.1 uncultured Syntrophotalea sp.
CCCGCACTGCCCCCGAGGTAGTGGAGGCCATGCTGCCCTTCTTCAGTGAACTCTACGGCAACGCCTCAAGCATGCACAGCTTCGGCGGCCAGGTGGGCAAACATCTCGCTCGGGCCCGGGAACAGGTCGCGGCCCTGATCGGCGCCCATCCGGCAGAGATCATCTTCACCAGTTGCGGCACCGAAAGCAACAACGCCGCGATCATGGGCACCCTCTATTCCTATCCGGAAAAAAAACATATCATTATCTGCCGGGTCGAGCACCCGGCGGTGCTCAACGTCGGCCACCATCTGCAAGCCCGCGGCTATCGGGTCACCGAACTGGGGGTCGATCACCAAGGCACCCTTAATCTCGATGAACTACGGGCAGCCTTTAAAGAAGATACCGCCCTGGTCAGCATCATGGCGGCCAACAACGAAACCGGGGTACTTTTTCCCATCAACGAGATTGCCGCTATCGCTAAAGAACGGGGCATCCCCTTTCATACCGACGCGGTGCAAGCGGTAGGCAAAATCCCCATGGACATGAGCACCAGCTCCATCGACCTGCTGTCTTTGTCCGGCCACAAACTACACGCCCCCAAAGGCATTGGTGCCCTGTATATCCGCAAAGGCACCAAATTCTCACCCTTTATGATCGGCGGCCATCAAGAAGGAGGACGGCGAGGCGGCACTGAAAATGTGCCCTATATCGTTGGCCTGGGACGCGCCGCCGCATTTGTTACCGAACACCTGGAGGAAGAAAACACCCGCGTGCGGGCCCTGCGCGACCGCCTCGAAACAGAACTGATCCAGCGCATCCCCAACACCCGGATCAACGGCGATCCCGTCCACCGCCTACCCAACACCAGCAACCTGAGTTTCGAGTACATCGAAGGTGAATCGATCCTGATGCTGCTCAACGAGGAAGGCATCTGCGCCTCCTCCGGTTCGGCCTGCACCAGCGGCTCGCTGCAGCCCTCCCATGTACTGCGGGCCATGGGCGTACCCTTCACCGCCGCCCACGGCTCGGTGCGCTTCAGCCTCAGCATCTACAACGACGACGCCGATATCGATCACGTCATCAAGGTCATGCCGCCGATCATCGAACGCATCCGCGAAATGTCCCCCTTCTGGAAAGACTTCCAGGCCGGCAAACCGCTGAGCACTTTCCTCACCGGCGGTGACGTTGAACACCACGTTCACGGCTGACAAAAAACCTGGTCTTATAAAAATGGCCTCCCCTATATAGGGAGGCCATTTTTATAAGACCGACATAACCGATTCGTTCCCTTAGTCTTTTTTCAACACACACCTGAGCCTCTTGCAAAAGCCTTGATCTGGCGGGCATCAAGGCTCCGCCAAGGTGACTTCAGTTGATTTTTTGTGAAAAAATTCCGCACAGAGCAACGTGCGAAGCCATTTTTCTTGATATCGGATGAACTACTCCCTTATCGAATGTTTTCTTGTTCTTTGACAATCAGCAACCAGTGACTTTGAGTAACTGATCGGCAAACAAGGCGATAATGCCGAACATCAGGTGCAGCATCACTTTGTCGGCTCCGCGAACCTGGACGCAACGACCACCAAACTCGTCCTTGAAGCGACCATTGCACCGCTCGGCTGCTGTCCGTTCATTGTAACGAACCGCTTCATGAGGGGCCATGGGAATGATCTCTTGGCTTCGCGGGTTTCGATCGATGATCGGAACATGCCCGAGTTTTCTGCTCTGCTCCCAGATCTGAGCCGCGTCATAGGCCACATCCATCAAGTCGTAACAGGAGGCAACCTTGCTGCTGGTCAGTTTCATCAGCGGAATGGCCACCTGACTGTCATGCACCGAAGCGGCCGTTAGCACCGCGCTTAGGGGGAGGCCACAGTCGTTCACATCCAGATGCAGTTTGAAACCGTTCCAGGTTTCCGTGTACCCCTTGGCGTTTTTCTTGACGCCACGATCACAGACCTTCGGCAGTTGGGCGATGGCCTCCTGCGCCGTCTGGGTCCGTTGCACATCAAGTCGCTTCGGCTCGGAAGGTGGCCGTATCTCCCCTTTCGCCGGGCGTCCTTTTTTTTCGCAACCTTGGGAGCTTTGACCTTCTTCGTTGGCTTTTCCCGGCCGACGATGGCCGTCGAGTCCCGACTGACATGGCCAATCAGTTCCGTGCCGAGATGCTCCTTGACCAAAACGTCATGAACCAGTGTCCCCAGGCCTGCCTTGGCATATTCGGCAAAGGCTCGGGAAAAGGTCGATTCCGAAGGAACATCCTGCCGTTTGCTAAAACCGCAGATCGTCCGCAGATTCGGTGTGCTCAACAAGGCATGGCGCAAAGAACTGGTGTGCTGATAGCGTAGAACGGACTTGGCAACAAATGCCCTG
>CAZKQY010000519.1:0-6439 GCA_964555005.1 uncultured Syntrophotalea sp.
CGTTTTCCTGACCCGCCTTGACAGTTGGGCAGGAAAATTTCAGTGTTGCGACCGATCGATCCTGAAATTGGCCGCCTGAGTTTTTACGATGCCATCTTAGTTACATAAAGATTTTCGTACTCGCCATTAAAAGGCCGTTTCACCATTCAGGTGAAACGGCCTTTTCTTTTCACATATCCATTCACTTTATGCACCTCTGCTAGGAGCCTGTCAGACTTGACGGGTCGAAACGAAAAATTGGTTGTTTGAGGCCAGATTTTCGAGAATTTGAGGGCGAATAGCAGGGCTATTTAGCGAAAATTGTCGAGAATATGGGCCAACCAAACGAATTTTCCGTCGACTCATGGTAAGTCCGACAGTCTCCTCGTGCCCCGTTTGGTTAATCGACTCAGTTAATGGATTCCTTCGCTTTTTCAACTGCATCAATGGCAATTGGTGTCAGTGGCGATTGGGTGATCAGGCTGATTTTTCATGTTTTGCTTTTTCTGCGGCGACGGCCTCTTTGCCAGCTTTCAACGCAGTTTTGACGAGATCGGCATTCTCTTGCAAAAGGTCACGGCTGTCCAGTATCACCTTCTTGATCCTGTTTTCCGCCTCTTCGGTCATTTCGTTCAATTTGCTGCGGGTTGCATCTGCCATGTCATGCAGTTTCTGGCGGTTTTCCGGTCCTGATCGCGAAGACGTCAACAGAGCCAGACCGCCACCAATTACAGCACCGAGGGAAAAAACAAGTAATGTCGTACCAAATCCGTTTCTTTGTTCATCAGCCATTAGCTTTCTCCTTTTTTCGGGGTTTCTTTAAATAATACCTTACTGGCTGCCTTGATCCCCAAAATGAGGCAGGCCGCATTCTCGCTTAGTGAACAAGCATCATTGCGAAAAAAATGCGCGATGCGCTGAACCGAAGCGGTGATTTCTTCCAGCGCTTCGAGAAAATTTTCTGCATGACCGCTGCCCTTTTCTATTTTCACTGAGGCCCGGTTGATTCGTTCGGCAATTTCTCTGCAATCACATAGGGTTGGTAGCAATTCTTGGTGTAATTCGCCAAGCAGCGCATCGGCCTTATGACCGGTTTTTTTCAATTGCCAGATCAGCGGCAACAGAAAGGCCGCGACAAGAATAACCACCGCCAGTATGACTAAGGTGAAGATGTCAATTTCAACTGTCATGTGTCCTCCCATGTTGAATAGCAGTTTCCCGATCTGGTCCGCCAACCGCAGGACTAATCACCGAGCAGTTCGCCGATGGGCTTTAACCCTTCGACATGATCGACCATCGCTTTGATGATCATCATGAGGGGCACTCCTGGCAATAGACCCCACGAGCCTCATAATCAACCCCAAACCAGCACGCTGACGAACACCATCACCGGGTTCATACGATTTGCCCGCCCGGTCAGCCAAAGGGGCAACAAGCAACCTTCGAGGCTGGTAATAATAAGCGAGGTGCCGGAAATCAGAGGCACCATGTCGATGGTGTCGAATTGAAGAAAGGCGACGAGGGCGGTGGTGCCGCAAATAAAGACCGGGCCGAGATAAGGCATCATTTTAAGAACCCCGGCAACGATCCCCCAGAGTGTGGCAGACCTGAGTACGTCTCATTTTTCGCTAATTGCGTGTCTTACCTGTGGCGTTTTTTGCTTAGGCCACCACACTTTTTGCTTTCTTGCGCAAGCATCACACTTGTTGGATGAATATTATCACCATTAGCAACTATCGCAACTAACGAGCCAACGGCGATCTGTTTCTATGGAAAACGCAACAACCTGAATATGCGCGATAATTGAAAAAAGATTGAGCTTTAGCGAGGATCAAACCGTTCGTGGCAGCCGTCAAATTTGGCGCAACGGTCATATGTGACGGAGTGGATTAGTGCCATGTAAACAATAAACTATTGCATCTTGCTTGCTCTTTGGCGCGTCAACCGCGTTATGGCTAGGGTTGAACAGCTACGCTATGCCCGCTTAGACACACCTTGTTGACCTACCAAATCCAGGCGTAATTTTGCGACATTCTACGGGAGACAGGCTCCTGGGCGAGAATTTTTCTTTATTGATCAGGAAAAAAATTACGGCGACTTACCAGACCCCTTACACATAACATGACACTAGTGCTCATGGCATAAATTTGTAAAAAAGGGCTGACCTTTGAAAAGATGGGAAGGCACCTTATTGAATTGGTAGTTTTTTGATCTACTCTTAGAAGTACGGGTGTCGAAGAGCTGTCAGGCGGGCGGCTTGGAAAATAAACAATTTCGCATTTATGGATATTCTTTCATGGAGCAACGCGTTTACAAACGGTCCCAGATGGCCGATATTTTTGTCTCGGCAGTCGGCTGTTTGCTTAGCCTTCCCGGTCTTGTCATTCTGCTCGTCAAGGCCGGTCAAAATGGCAACGGTTGGCACGTAACCAATTGCGCCATCTACGGATCAAGCCTGGTTCTGTCCTACGCGGCCTTCACCTTGTATCATGTTTTTAAATTTCATGAACGCTGGGGGCCATTTTCCCAAGTCCTTGACCATGCGAGTATTTATGTTCTTATCTCGGGAACTTATACTCCTTTTGCCTTGGTCTATTTGCGCGGCCACTGGGGCTGGACGCTGTTTGCTGTGGTCTGGACACTGACCCTTATAGGGATTTTATTCAAAGTTTTTTATGTTAACCGTTTCAAGATCTTGGCGCCCCTGACATATCTCTTTATGGGCTGGTTGCTTGTTTTTGCTTTCAAGCCGGCAGTTGAGTTTATCCCCCAGGGTGGACTTGGACTGCTGCTGGCCGGCGGCCTCTTTTACAGTTCCGGCATGATCTTTTATGCCTGGAACAGGCTCCCCTTTCATCACGCCATCTGGCATTTGTTCGTTTTGGCGGGGAGTCTTTGTCATTATCTGGCGGTGCTGTTTTATGTGATTCCTTAATCTGTGCGAGTGTTTGATAGAGGCACAGCGAGAGATAAGATAAAACGGGTCAGGGTAAGATTTCTTGCAAACGGAAAGAAAAAACCATCATAACTAAAAAGTGATGCCTGTTTAGTGTTCATACATAGTTCCCGGATGGACACAGTGACAAGGAGAAGGGCTATGCTTTGGACAATCTGCGTGATCCTGATAGTGCTGTGGCTGCTAGGTATTGTTTCTTCCTATACCATGGGAGGGCTGATTCACATTCTGCTCGTGATTGCCATTATCGTGGTGTTGGTACGCCTTATTCAGGGGCGTAAGGTCCGGTAGACCATAAAATCTAAAGAAAAAAGCTGGATGCTCCCCACCTTTTCGGCAACCACAATTTCTGAAACAACGGATTTAAAAGGTCCTTCTGATTCTTCAGGTTGGGCCTTTTAAATCCGTTGTTTCAGAAATCTGTCCGGTTTTGTATGGGGATTGATTGGACGCTCTCGTATTTTGAACCAGAGGGCCAATCGGGTAGATTGAAACTTGAAGAGCAAAACGCTCAGTTGACCTCTCTGTTGGACAAGAAACAGGTGGTTTACGCAGGAACTCTACAGGAAATTCGATAACCCTCCGGCCCGACTGAACTGAGGCTCAAGGTTTATCCCGTTTCTTCTTCCGAAAAATTTTCGTTGAGTAAGTTTTCCAGAAAGCGCTGATTAGAGCGGATCTGCCGGGCGATATCTCGCCGCAGTTGCTCCAGTTCGTCGTTTTGCTCCAGCGAGGAGTCTTGCTGGTCTAGCTCTGTCTCTTGGACGGATTCAGTCACCTTTAGCCTCCTGTGCCCGCCGATAGACTTGAACATAGCGGTGGGCCGATTGTTCCCAGGAAAAGTCTTCGGCCATGGCCCGCTGCACCAGTTGGGACCAGTCGTCTTGGTCACGATAGCGTTTCAGAGCCCGATTGAGGGTCCTTAGCAGGGCTTTGGCGGTCGCTGCTGCGAAGATGAAGCCGTTGCCCTGTGGATTTTTGTCGGCGTCGAAGACTGTGTCGGCCAGTCCGCCGGTGCGGCGCACCAGGGGGATGGCCCCGTAACGCAGAGCGATGAGCTGGCCGAGGCCGCAGGGTTCGTAATGGCTTGGCATCAGAAACAGGTCGCTGCCGGCGTAAATGCGCCGGGCCAGAGTGTCGTCAAAGCTCAGGGTGATGGAGATCTGCTCCGGATTCCGGTTCTGCAGGCGGCGGAAGAAAGCCATATGTTTTTCTTCGCCGTCGCCGAGCAATACGAACTGCAGAGGCCGTTGAATCAGTTGGGGCCAGGCAGCTTCTAGAATGTCGAGGCCCTTTTGGGTAGCGAGGCGGGTAACCATGGCCAGTATTGGCAGATGGCTATTTATGGTTAGCCCGAGTTGTTGCTGTAGCTCCAGCTTGTTCCGGGCCTTGCCTGCCGGATCGGCCGCGCTGTAGAGGCTGTGCAAGGCGGGATCTTGCGCTGGATTCCACTGTTGGCAATCGATGCCGTTAAGTATACCGACCAGCTCCCGGTTCCGTTTGCGCAGAATGCCTTCGAAGCCGTGGCCGAATGCGGGGGTTTGAATCTCTCGGCAGTAGCTGGGCGAGACGGTGGTAATCAGGTCGGAGAAGAACAGCCCCCCTTTAAGAAAGGACAGCTGGTCGTAGTATTCCAGGCCTTCCATATGAAACAGACCGGGGTCAAGACCGAGCTCGGTCAGGGTTTCCGCAGGGAACAGTCCCTGGTAGCCGAGGTTGTGAATGGTCATCACGGTGCCGGTGCGCGCGTAAAAAGGGTCGGTCCCCCGTTCGCTGCGTAGTAGCACCGGAATCAGCCCGGTCTGCCAATCGTTGAGGTGCAGCACGTCGGGACGAAACTTGAGTTGTGGCAGGGCTTCGAGGACGCCCCGGCAAAAGAGACCAAAGCGCCGGGCATTGTCTGGGTAGTCGCCGGCGGTTGTACCGTACAGCCCCTGACGCTGAAAAAATTCGGGATAATCCAGAAAATAGACCGGGACCTCTCCCAACTGGCCCTGGTAAATTCCGACGTGGCGTTTGATACCGGCTATTTCTACCACGACGGTCAATTTCAGCCGTTTAGTGACGAAGGGCTTTTGGCTGATACCGTGGTAATAGGGCATGAAAATACGCACGTCGTGGCCAAGACGGGCCAAGGCTTGCGGCAAGGCGCCGGCTACGTCGGCCAAGCCGCCGGTTTTAGCAAAGGGAGTCACTTCGGAAGCGACCAGCAGTATGTTCATCGATGGACCTCTTTTTTTATGCGTTTTTGCAAAGGCATCAAAGTAGACATTGTCGAAAAATAACTTACCGCGAGGTTTGTAGCCGGTCAAGGCGATAGCCGGCTTTCTCTCCCGCAGAGATCAGCGTTTGCGCCCGTTGCCATAGTTTTTCCAGGCACAAGTTCAGGGTGGGTCCGGTTTTGAGGCAGGCGGCGCTTAGAGCCGCCGTGGCGAACAGGCCAAGGGCCAGCTCGGTGAGTCGCTTGCCGCACAGCCATTGGTAGCCGTTGTTGTCGTGCACCTTGAGGCAGGTGCGTACCGCTTCATCGTCGAGCAGGGCGGTCAGCGGATTTTCCTTGGGCAACGGGGCTTGCCAACGAATCAGGGCGATTAACAGCAACTGATCGTCGTAGCTCAGCAAGCGGCCTAGAGGTTCGTGTAGCAGGAAGTCGTCGATCCAAGCTGCGGTACGGGTCGGGCTGCCGTCGCCGGGGGTTAGGTCGCCGAGGCGATGGAGCAGCAGGTAGACCGGAAGAGTTCGGTTCAGCGGTCCGGTGAGGATTTGTTGAAGTTCGTTGCGAACTTTAGGCCGGGCGGATTTTCCGGTGCGTGCCGACGATAAATCCTGTAACGCTTGTAGCTCTGAGAGCAGTCCTGACAGCAGTTTCGTGCTGTCGCCCTGCGCTGCGGCTAACGGTTGCAATTGGCGGATAAACGCTTCAAAGGCCGCTAGCAAATCTTTTATATACACTTTGCGCTGGCCGGCGGCCTCTTTATCGCCAGCCGGTTGCGGCTTCAGTTTAGTCAATAGCGGCTGTTGCAGCAGCCGGTCAAAAGCGCTTAACAGGGGCTCAAAGTGAAGCCGCTTGAGCTCCAGATCAAGATCGTTTACCGGACGGCCGCCGAGTTTTTGGCATAAACGGTCCCAGTTGCCATCCGTGTCGATCACCTCGCAAAAATCCACAAATACCTGATACTGGTAGCTTCCCAGCTGCAGAAACAGGCCCTGTTCCCACAATTGCGCACCGGAACGCAGATAGTGTTGTCCGCTGTGCTGGTCGCGAAAGCGATAGTAGTGTCTGCTGTCGCTGCTTGTCCCGAGAGCGGCAGCCAGGGTGGTGGTTGATGGTTGGTGGCTACCGTCGGGGCCAGACCGGGCCTTGGGCACGCCGTGGCAAATCCAGCCGGAGACATCCCCGTGCCGGTTGTGATAGACCACCAGCGCCCGCTGCTGGCCGCAGCCGTTGGAATAGGCAAATACGTCGTTATTGACCCCTTGATCCCCTTTAAAGGGATAGAGTTC
>CAZKQY010000520.1:0-7183 GCA_964555005.1 uncultured Syntrophotalea sp.
CTCTCGTGACAGACCGCGACTACATGTTGAACGAGCAATTCACATGTCTGACTCCTTTCAGTCAGATAGATCAACCAGGCTTGGCCTGGCGTACCAAAGACGCCGAGGAGACCTTAAACTAAATCCTGCCCCATGATTTCTTGATTCTGAAGTACCTTTCTTTGCATCTTCGCGGCTTGAGTGAGCAGCAGCGAACGGGCGTGAGAAAAGCTGTTGAATTTCAGGTTTTGGCAAGTCACAACCCACCAGATGCTGACGGCAGAATGGCCGGCAAGACCGTGATTCGGCCAGCACTACCGGAGGCGTGCACCGCCCGATCATAGAGGGATTCGGCCCAGGGTGGCGGAATCATAAACTCGCCGGCGCTGGTCACCTTGGCCCGATAGGTCAGCTCCCGTACCGAGGTATCGAAGGAGCCATAAAAGACCACCCGGTCTTCCCTTACATCAACATAATCGGCCTGCCAGCCAGCGACATTGCGAGGTACCGAATCGCGCAGCACCTCGAAGCCCCCCGGCAGCAGATCGATCACAGCCACATTGGAAACCGCCTCGCCCAAAGCCCGCAGCCGCAGGCGCACAGTGATCTCTTGGCCCTGTTGCAGTTCGCTCACCGGCTTACCGTCCTTATCGAGAAAATCACGGCTGATTTCCAGTTTTTCGCGCACGGCTGCCGTCGGAAGATTCCGATCATATCCAGCCTGGGACAACAGATGAAACAGCGGCCCGTCAGCGACCAGCAGCACCTTGCCTGTATCGGCAGAAAAAACGGCCTGCGGCCAAGGTTTTGCTTCTGCCACAAGAATCCGTTCTTGGCCGCTGCCATCAACAGCACTGAAACCTACCGTTTCTTTCACTGGCGGAGCATCGTCCAAACGACCGTAAGCGCCCAAGGCGAGAATAGTGTAGGCGGCGGAGAGGGTATTGTAGCGGCCGCGGAACACCGGTTCGACAAATTTCAACAGGGTCTCACCATCAAACTGTTTCGCCCGTTGCGGAAAATGCCGCGCCAACAAATAAACAAACTGAGCATCGCGGGTCAGAGGCGAATGGAACACTCCCGCCCCTTGCACTGCCGGTTCTCCCAAACGATAGCGACTGATCAGTTGCTCCGCATCATTTTGCATTTGCAGTAGCGAGTAAGCGCTTGCCATATAGGCAGCCGCCAGATCCTGGCGCCAGACTTCTTTGTGTTGCTGCTCAAGCCAACCCTGCAGATTGACCAAATGATTGGTGGTCACCTCGCCGAAGCGGGTCAGCAGATAAATGGCATAGGCCCGCACCCGAGCCTGCTCCAAGGTGTTGGATTTGTTTCCGACATAATCACGCAGATAGTCCCGGCCTCGGCTCAACAGTTCATCGGGAACAGCATAGCCGAGCTCCTGCACCTCCAGCAAAAAATGCAGAACGTAGACGCTGGGAAATTCCGCCACTTTGCTGCCACCGGGCCAGAAACAGAATCCGCCGTTGGCCAACTGCCGCTCCCGCAAGCGAGCGATAAGGGTGGCAAAGCGGGCCTGATTTTCAGCCGCGTAAGGGGCGTAGGCCGGATCACTCATCAGCCCTACCAAAGGAAAGACCTGGCTGACCACCTGTTCGGTGCAACCGTGGGGAAAATGCTGCAGATAAGAAGACAAGCCATCAATAAGCACCAGAGGTCTGGTTGAGGCGGCCACTTGCTCCTCGGCCAGGTCGTCATAGAGGCTACGCAGAACTTCCAACGAGGCCTTGCCGTCCCTGGCATAGCCGCTGCTCAGGGTGGTGGCATAGGGCAGCGCCGGGCGCACACTCAGGGTTGCCCGGCGACTGGCCTGCTCCTCGCCCGAGGTGATGACAAAGAGCACCTCGGCAGAGCCCAGTCGGTCTTGGGCCTTGAGCTGAAAGTGAACAGTTTTTTCGTTACCTTCGCTGATGGTCAATTGCTGCTCGTGGTCGCCGACGATCTGCAGCTGATCTGAGACTTGAATCCGCACTGTGACCGGAGCATCGGGGCCTGAACCTTCGAGACTGTTGCTGATGTTCGCCGAAGCGCGAAAGCTGTCTCCGGGTGCGGCCTGAGTCAGCAGGCTAGGGGTGATGACAAAGGGACCGCGCACCAGACTGAAGCTTTGCGCCACACCGATGGCCTCCTCCGCCACCGCCACGGCCATGATCCTCAGGGTTCCGGAAAAAGAATCGGGTACGGTGAATTCGACACTGCGCTGCTCGCTATCGGCATCGAGAATACCCGACCAGTAGACGGCCGGTTTTTCCAGAGCCCGGGCAAAGGGGTTCAGGTTGGCGGCCAGGGCTTTGCGGGTACTTTCTGCATCCATACCTCCGCCACTGGCGGAAAGCTCGCAGATCAGGTCGAATTCGGGCAGGATCAGGTCGAGCATTTGCAAAGTATCGACCTGCAGGGCACGTTTGCGCAAAAAATAATCGAGGGGTTGCGGCGCTTTGTAGCCGGCCACCTGCAGGATTCCCTCATCTACCGCGAACAGAACCAGGCGCGCCGAAGAAGAGGTGCTGTAGGCAATTTTCAGCTTCTCGCCGGGACGCACTTGAGAGGCTGCCTCGATGTTGAGATCAAGGATCCGTTGGCTGCGGTCGATGGTGAAGGGTGCTACGGCGTAGCTTAGCGGGCGGGTGAAGATCTCTTTGGAACTGGCATCGCGGACAAAGGCGACATTGACGTAGGCGTTGCCTTCCAGGTCTTTGGGGATAGTGATGGTCTGCATACTGCTGGTGGTGTCGGTGCTGAACCATTTCCAGGTATGCACGCGGTCACTTTCGATAGTGATCAGGCCATTGCCCGTATAGGGAGCGGTGATGTTCATCTCGATCGTATCGCCGGCCTTGTAGTCCTTACGGTTGAGTTTCAGATCGAGTTCGGCGTTCTTTTCCAGCTGGCCCAGCAGGTTGCCGTGACCGACCACGGTGAAACGCACCCGAGCCAGTTTCAAGCCCTCTGCATCGATCAGTTCCCAGAGATAAGTGCCAGGCTCAGTAGTAGGCAGCTGGTAGCGACTGCCGGCGGCGGCAATGGCGAAGGCCTCGCTCTGCAGTTCCTGTTCTTTTTCTACGGACTGGTAGGCGTAAGTACCGTTGGGCTGTTGCACCAAGGTCGAAACGGTGCGGATCTTCGCCAGGCGTGCCTGCAGCTGCGTCACCGCCTGAGCTTTGAGTTCAGAATTGATGGCGATCAGATCGATAAATCGCTCGGCGCCCTGATTGATGTAGTCCAGAGCTCCGTCGCTTTTACTGCCGACCAGGATCTTTAAGGGAGAGAGCAGCAGGCGGTTTTGGGCCGTGACGCTGCGCCCACCGCCAGGCTCGAAACCTTCGCTGGTCAGGGTCAACAGATAAGTCCCCCGGGCGAAGCGCTGCAACGGCAGACTGAACTGGACCTGGCCCAGCGCATCGGTGCTTTGGGCGGGCAACTCTTCGCTGACCTCCAGCGCGGGCTGCTTTGGTTCATACCAGGGATCGACAAAGGTGAAATCCCGATACTCCTTGAACTGGAAGCGAGCGCTACGCACGCTCATCCGAGCCGTTACCTTACGCCCCTGGGCCGGGGTGCCGAACAGATTGCGCAGACGCACCTGCGCAGTAAGTTGGTCGGCGCTGCTCCAGCCCTGATCCTTGACCCCCAACAACTTGCTTTGAATCTTCAGGGTATCAGGCTGAAACTCTTCGACCCGAAAATCCGTCGATCCGATCAGACGATCCCGGTATTTGTCGTCCCGCACCAGGTAGAGGGCGACCTGATAGCTGCCGGTCTCCGAGGCAGCCTGGGTAGCATAGGCGTACTCAAAGAACCCTTTGGCTGGCAGGACAAGGCGCTTACTGGCCACCTCACTGCCCCGCGGACTGCGAATGGCAATCTCCAGCGGTATCCCTTCGATATTGTTCAGGGGCTCGGTTTTAACAATACAGCCAAGATTAACCGCTTCGCCGGGACGATAGATGCCCCGGTCGCTAAACAGAAACGCCCCCAATCTCTCCCCGTTGCGCTCTCCATCACCCTGCCGATCATGCACACCGCCGACCTCGAAACGGGACAGATTCAGGCGCCTGGACGGTCGATCAAAGGGAATAAAGGCCAGATCGCCGGCAGTTTTCACGACATAGACGGTGGGTTCCTGCTCGTTGGCAAAACCCTTGGTGCTGGGAAAGGAAGCATGGCCCTCGGCATCGGTGGTGCGAGTCAGCAAAGGCAGGCCATTGCGGCCCTGCAGGGTGACCTTGGCGCCGGTCACCGGTCGACCGCTGACGACGGACTGCACAAACATCTCGTGGCTTTGATCCGCATTGTCCTTGACCAGCAAGCCAAGATCGGTCACCAGAATCAGCCGCTTGTCGCTGATCCAGTTCATGGGCTGTTTACGGTCCTTGTCCCAGCCGCTTACCTCGATAAAAAACAAACCGCAGCGGTCCTTGCCGGTGGGCAGATAAGCGCTTAGATCGACGGAAGCGTAGTTGGCCTGTTTGGGGTGCAGGGGTTTCAGGTCGATGATCTGCTCAGCATAATCGACGATATTGTCCCGATTGAAACGATAGTGTTGAAAATCAGGATCGCTCAGATCACCTTGCGTCTGACTGATCAGATGCTGCAGCTGCCCCGGTAGTACCTTACCGATCCGTGCCCGAAAGGCCTGCAGGCCGCGGCTGAGCATTCCCATCTGATGAGAACCGGCCAGGGAGAGCAGCCCCCCGTCGGCGGCCAGGCGAATCTCTTGCGAGTAACGAGGAGCGCTGACCAGAGTATCGTAAAAGGACTCATGGACAAACTCGCCCAGAGAAGTCAGGCCCGGTTGAAGACGCAGATAGAGGCTGCGGTCCGGCGGCACGTCGAGGGGCAGGTGATACTCCCGCGCAAAGCCAAGCTCCGTTTCCAGAGGGGCCAGAACCAGAGGTGTGGCCTGAGCCAGAATCGCTTCGTTCACCTCCCGTGGGCTGCGCCAGCGGTGGTCCTTGCGCCGCGGGTTATTCGACGGCAGCAACCAGATCTGCAGCTTATCGGCCAGTTCCGCTTCAGCGATATCGTCGGTGAAACGCAGGGTCAACATCTGCTGCGGCTCATCCTGCGGATTTCGCACGATATCGGCGGAGACGTTTTCCACTTTTAGAAAGCTGCTGCGGTCGGGAATCAACAGCTGCTGCGACGCTTTCTGCTCGGAAGGCGCACCGCCGATGCTGGAGACCAGACCGGCCTCTATGTTCAATTGCAAATAATTGGCATGCTCCGGCAACCGTAGCGGCACGCTGTGCACATAGGCCTCTCGCCGATTCTTGTCGAAGTTGACGGTGAAATTGACGGTTGCCGGGGGCACCTTGATCCCTTCGTCAGAGGGGCGCATGGTCATGGTCAGATGCTGCTTCAGGCTCTGTTCGTCCACCGGGTGGGAAAACCGCAGGGTCGCCACAGCCTGGCGAATCTTTCGATTTTTGGGATTCTGATAAAACTGCAGAGGATCAAGATCAACGGTTAAGCCAGGCGTCTCGAAATCGTAGCGTCGGCTGGTAAACCGTGCCTCTGGAGCGAAGAGCTGCTTGTCCAAGCGAAGGCGAAACCGTGTACCGGCGGGCCATTCCTGATCGGGGACAAAAACCAGGATTCGGTCCCCTTCCCAACTCCAGATCCCCGACATCTGCGGATCAAGGCGAATACCCTGCACAACCTGTTGATTGACCAGATCTAGACGAGCCACCGAAGGGAGAGCATCGGGCTGTTCCTGCTTGGGACCGGTCTGATTTCGGTCATAAACGAAGCTTATGCGCAGAGGATCGGGCTGCACATTTTCAACGTTGGGGGTCACCCTCGGGGCCTCAATCTCGGCGGTCAGAGCCGGAGCTTTGGGAAGTTGCTGGTAGATGCGATAACCAGCGACAGCACCAAAGGATAGTACCAGCAGTAGAATCAGCCAAATCCAGAACCGCCCAGGGCTCTCTCTGCGCAGCCGGCCTAGAGCCTTGGCCCAAGGTGGCGGTGCCCAAAACAGGGAACCGAAAAAGTTTCGCAGAAAACGGCCAACGACATCTATAAAATTGGTCATTCTTTCCATCCTCATAGAGCTTCGGTGGATTTATATCTGTAAAAAGCGGGCGGGGACTGTGCATTAAACTAGTACCCAGTAACCCATAATCTATCGCATCTTGCTGGTTCTTTGTCACCTCAACTGCGTTACGACCAACGCTGATTAGCTACGGTTAGGCAGGGTTGGTCATGCCTTGTTGACCCACCAAACTCCTGCGCAATATCACGACATTTTATGGGTTACAGGATACTAGACTTAGCAAAACATCCTACGCAGATTAATCAGCGAGATCAACAATTCAGATAATCAAATCAAGGCTCATCCTTCAAACGCCGGCTTGTCCTCAACGACCTGTCCCTCAACGGGCAGTGAAATTCCAGCAGAGGTTAAAATAGCGTCGACTCTTATCCCGTCGAGCACCTCTTCTTCCAGCAACGCCTCGGCCAAGGCATTGAGAGCCTCACGATGGCCAGCCACCAAATGGTCGGCCTGTTCCTCAGCGCTCTTAATAATCTTTTCGATTTCCTGATCGATGATCCAGGTCATTTTTTCACTGAAGGTTTTGCTGCTGGCCAGCTTGCGACCCAGGAAAGGATGTTCTTCGCCGCGATCAAAGGTCATTGGCCCGACCTTGTCACTCATACCCCACTGACAAACCATCTTTTCAGCCAATTCGCTGGCCTGCTTCAAATCCTGCTCGGCGCCTGTGGAGTATTCGCCGAAAGTCACCTTTTCTGCTGCCCGTCCAGCCAAACTGACAGTAATGCGAGTCATCAGGTAAGAGCGGGGGTAATGGTAACGATCGTTTTCAGGCAATTGCTGAGTCACACCAAGAGCAAAACCGCGGGGAATAATAGAGACCTTGTGCACCGGATCGGCGCCGGGGGAGAGTTTGGCCAACAGAGCATGACCAGCCTCATGATAGGCGGTGATGCTCTTTTCCTGATCGGTCAACACCAGCTTGCGTTCGGCACCGAGCAGTACCCGATCCTTGGCCTTTTCGAAATGGATCATGGCGACCTGCTCGGCATCCTCACGGGCAGCCAGCAGAGCCGCTTCGTTAACCAAGTTTTCCAGGTCAGCGCCGCACATGCCGGGAGTAGCCCGGGCGACAATCTGCAAATCAACATCATCAGCCAGGGGCACCCGTCGGGTATGGACCTG
>CAZKQY010000521.1:0-3677 GCA_964555005.1 uncultured Syntrophotalea sp.
ATTTATGCAAGGGCCGCCCTAACCGGATGGCTCTTTTTCTTTGTTCACACATGGCAGGCTGAGCCGAAAATATTTTTTTGGCAGAAAGAAACTTTTCAATTTCCTGCTAAAATTAGGTGCCGAAGCTAATAAACGTTGCAATGAAGCTAAGACAACCCCGAAGGCAGCTTTGCACAACAATGAAAAGGAGAACATCATGTTGAAAAAAAACTATAACAAAACAGGCAAGACTTGCCGAGTAACCTTCAAACTGCCGGCCGAAACCGCCGCTGAAACAGCTCTGCTATGCGGCGAGTTTACCGACTGGAAAGTCCATGCCAAGCCAATGAAACTTTTGAAAAGTGGTGAATTCAGCCTCACCCTGTCCCTGCCCGTCAGCCAATCCTACCGATTCCGCTATCTGCTGGACGAAGAACGTTGGGAAAACGACAGCCAGGCAGATGGTTACGTCCCCAACGACTTCGGCAGCGAAGACTCGCTGATTAAACTGTAACCCGATGTATCCCTTCCAAAAAAATTCAGCAAATCCAAGACGTTTTGCTATCGCCACTTGTGTTGGTTACAGCCTAGATTGTGGCTAGTAGCGGGCGGCCAAGTGGACTACGGCTTTTTCCAAGCCACACAGAGTCAGCTCAAACATGGGAAAGATGGCCCCAATCAAGCCGATGGTCTGGCCGTATTTCCACAGGGACCGTGATTGAGGATTGATCCAGACCGCATGACGAAAAGCTTTGGCCAGATCCTTAAAATTTTCAATACTGGGACGATCCAGCAATTGACGAAGTTGTAGTTTGCCACGTGTGGTGAGCAACTCTTCCGGAGCCATACTGGCATCGCCAACCACAATCAGGCGCGTCTCCGGATCAGCGGCCAGCAATTGTTCCAGGAGCAACGGTTGGGTGCTACGCTGGGGATCGCGCCACACCCGTTTATAGATGGTGTTGTGAAAGTAAAGGATTTCCAGTTGACGAAAATGACTACGGGCCCCTTCAAACAAATGCTCTACCATTTCAACATAGGTATCCATCGAATAGCCGCCGTTGTCGATGAGCAGAATGACCTTAAGCCGATCAGCCAGTCGCCGTTCAAAGATAATATCGATCTCGCCGCCGTTGCGCATAGTGGCATGCAACGTCTTCGGAATACTGATCTGATCACAGGATCCGACCGGTTTGAGATGACGCAGGCGCTTTAAAGCTTCGCCAAAATCAGCCCGCCGCAAAGGCGCTTCACGACCGTATTCCCGATAACGGCGTTCAGCGGCCACTTTGACTGCTGTACGCCGCTGAGAAGACCCACCGACGCGCATGCCGCTGGGATGCTGACCAGAATGCCCGACGGGCGAGATACCCCCGGTACCGATCCATTTACGGCCTTGATGATGGGCACCGTCTTGATCCTGCAGGCGATCAAAAAAATACTGCTCCAGCTCTTCGGCGGACATCTTGGCCATCTTTTTCGGGTCCAGCTTCAGTGCATCCGCCAGCGATTCAGGGTCTTTTAGCCACTCCTCCAACAAAGCCCGTGCTTCATTCAGCAGTTCCAACTCCGTTTCTTCCGGCCACTCTTCACCTTCAAAACTAGCCGCAAAAACCTGATCATAAAGATCAAAATCCCTCTCGCTTTTAATCAAAATAGACCGGGCGACAGTATAAAAGTCTCTCAAGGAGGTGACCAAACCGAGACTCAAGGCTCGCTGCAGACACAGAAAAGCGGTCGGTGTTACCGCACAGCCGCGAGCTCGCAAGGCGTAAAAAAATGTGATAAACATCAACTCCCCCTTAATCCTGCAACTGGTCCATCACACGTTTGAGATCGGGGCTCTTCTTAAACAATATACCGAGGTAGGGAGGCACTCCTTGCTGCAAACTCTCTGCACGAAAATCAGGATCGGCCTGCAGAGCCCGTAACCAGTTGAGCAATTCCCGAGTGGCCGGCTTTTTTTCCACCCCTTCGAGGTCGCGCAGGCGATAAAAAGAGGCGATACAGGCCTCGCTGAGATCACGACCCACCTGGGGAAAATGCGCCGACACAATACGCCGCATCATCTCCCCGTCGGGAAAGGCGATGTGATGGAAGTTGCAGCGGCCGAGAAAAGGGTCGGACAGATCCTTTTTTGCATTGGAAGTGATAATGATCACCGGACGGTGGCGGGCGCTAACCGTTTCATCAACTTCGAGAATATCGAACTGCATCTGGTCCAGAACATCAAGCATATCGTCCTGAAAATCGGTGTCAGCCTTGTCGATCTCGTCGATGAGCAGCACCACCCGTTGCTCGGCTACAAAAGCCTGACCGATCTTACCCATGCGGATGTAGTCGCTGATATTGCTCACATCCCGCTGCGAATCGCCGAAACGACTGTCGTTGAGCCGGGTCAAGGTATCGTATTGATAGAGGGCCTCGACCAGCTTCATGCTCGATTTTACATTGAGCACGATGAGCGGCATACCCAGACCCTCGGCGATGGCATGGGCCAGCATGGTCTTGCCTGTGCCCGGTTCGCCCTTGAGCAACAAAGGCATCTCCAGAGTCATGGATACGTTAATGATCTTGCCCAGCTCCTCATCGAGTATATAACGGCCGCTACCGCTGAACTGGTCGAATGAATTCATGTTGTTCGGCATAATTATTCCCCTAGGTAAGATTAGACCGGTCGTCTAGCTGGCGATTGAAGCTATTCCCTGCAGAACTCACCTGCTCAGTCCAGAGGGACTGTCTTTTTAAACCTAGCGCCCGTCAGCAACCAGCAAGCGATCAAACAAAACGTCTATCAGCTCTCTAATCGGCTGGGCGGAACGTTGCACTTTGGAGCGCAAAAGAGCCCCCTGCAGACCGCTAAGCACGACCCCCGCCATACACCGTGAGTCAAGACCGGCGTCCACTTCTTCAGCAGCGCGGGCTTGATCAAGAGTAGCCGCCAAAAGCCTCAGCCAATCGCCGAAAACTTCCTCCAAACGCAAGCGAAAGATCTCATTCTGCGCCGCCAGCTCCTGGCCGAGATTACCGATCAAACAACCGCGCACGCAGCCATCTTCCTCCAGACCGACCGCCTGTGCGATAGCCTCGAGGTAATTGCGTAAGCGCCCGAGGGGCGACACCCCCGGCTCCTGCAAAAACGCACAGACAAAACGCGCATAGCCTTCGGCAAAGCGATCAATAACCGCCAGACCGAAAACTTGCTTGCTGGGGAAATAATGATAAAAGGAACCTTTAGGCACCTTGGCAAGCTGCAATATGGTACCGATGCCGGTGGCACTGTATCCGTGAGTAGAAATCAGCTCCATGCCGACCTTGATGATATCGTTGCGGGTATCTCGCTTTTCCATAATAGCCATTATTAGACCGGTCGTCTAGAACGTCAAGAAAAAAACGATCTTCAAACATTTTCATTTCCGTACGGCAAAGGATCTGCTCCAATATCTTTGATTTGGCCAAAGCCCTCGGGTAACAACTAAGACTTATTCAACCTACTCTGCAGACGTTCACAGCGATGCAGCTCGTATTTCAGCGCTTCGCCGGAAAGCAGGGTTTACCAGAAAGAAATGCTCAGAGAGAAGATCATCAGCGCCAGACTGATCACAAAAGCAAAACGCCCCCAGTATTCCTGGTCGGCAAACAGGCGGACCATCGACACCATGCAGAGCAGAATGCTGATGATTGCGGCGCCCTGCATC
>CAZKQY010000522.1:0-6452 GCA_964555005.1 uncultured Syntrophotalea sp.
GGAATTAAAAGGAACAGGGATCGTGGTTGGAGAAGGTTCCAGGGGTACCGCGGCCTCCTACAGACTTGAAAACACCGACCAGGTTATGGATTTTCTAAAGCAACTCGTCTTGCTCCTGGAGGAAGGCAGCACCTGGTCTCTGGTGTACAAAGAATACAAACCCGACCAGGAAAAACTCCGCGAAGCCCTGTGCACCTTGGGAAACGGATATTTTGCCACCCGGGGAGCGGCCGCTGAGCATGAAGCCGGCGATTTTCACTATCCCGGCACCTATTTGGCCGGTGGCTACAACCGGCTGAAAACCGAGATGGCCGGGCGAACCATAGAAAATGAGGATCTGGTCAACATGCCCAACTGGCTCTGCCTGAATTTTCGCATCCTGGGTGAGGAGTGGTTCAACCTGGATGAAGTGGATATTCTTTCCTATCGCCAGGAGCTGGATATCAAAAAAGGATGTCTTTGCCGCCGGATTCGTTTTCGCGACAAAAAGGGCCGGGAAACAAGGCTCATCACCCGCCGCCTGGTTCACATGGGCCATATGCACCTGGCGGCCATGGAAACCACTCTTATTCCTCTGAATTGGTCGGCTACCTTAGAAATAGGTTCAGTACTTGACGGGCGGGTGACCAATTCCGGTGTCCGGCGCTATCAGGAACTTAACAACAAGCACCTTGAGGCGGTGGAGACAAGCAAAATCGATGAAAATACCGTTCTTTTGAAGGTGAGAACCAGCCAGTCCAGGCTGATGATAGCCCAGGCGGCGAAGGTGGACGTCTTCCGGGAAAAGGAAAAAGTGTCGCTGAAAACGCAGGTGGTGGAAGATGCGGGATATATCGCGCTGCATTTTACGGTAACTGCCAACCAGCAGGAACCACTTCTCATGGAAAAGACCATGTCAATGTTTACTTCCCGTGACTTGGCTATTTCAGAGTGCGCCCTGGAGGCTGAAAAAGAACTGGCCGATGCGCCTCGGTTCAACGAGCTTCTTCGGACTCATGCTCTTGCCTGGAAACATTTGTGGGAAAAATTTGAATTGAAGATCGATTTGAGACATTCCGATAATGATCATCAAATTCAAAGGACATTGCGTTTATACACCTTCCATATGCTGCAAAGCGCTTCCATGCATTCTCTGGACATCGATGTAGGGATGCCTGCCCGGGGGTGGCACGGAGAAGCCTACCGCGGACATGTCTTTTGGGACGAGATCATCATCTTCCCGTTTCTCAATTACCGGGCACCCCATATTACCAGAACCTTGCTGATGTATCGTTATCGCCGTCTCAAAGAGGCCAAGCGGGCTGCCCGGGAGCACGGTTACAAGGGCGCCATGTATCCCTGGCAAAGCGCAAGCAACGGCAGAGAGGAAACCCAGCAGGTGCATCTGAATCCCGAATCAGGCCGCTGGATACCCGACAATTCGCATCGGCAGCGCCACATCAACGCCGCCATTGTCTATAATATATGGCAGTATTATCAGGCCAGCGGCGATCTGGAATTTTTGTCCTTTTACGGCGCTGAAATGATATTTGAAATAGCCCGTTTCTGGGAAAGTATCGCCGTCTATAATGAAGCGGATGACAGATACGACATTTCCGGAGTGATGGGACCGGATGAATATCATGACGCCTATCCCGGTGCAGAAACGCCGGGTCTGAATAACAACGCCTATACCAATGTGATGACGGCCTTTGTAATAAATCGGGCCATTGAAATGATTGACTTGCTTCCCGATGAACAGATCAAGCAGTTGTGTGAGAAGCTGGATATTGAGCAAGCAGAAATTGAAAAATGGCAAAATATGGCCGCCAAACTCCGGGTGGTCTTTCATGATGACGGGATCATCAGCCAGTTCCAAGAATATGATAAATTGGCAGAGTTGGACTGGGAGAAGTATCGAAGAAAATACGGCAACATCCAGCGCCTGGACCGCATCCTTGAGGCGGAAGACGATACGGCCAACCGCTACAAACTCTCCAAACAGCCCGATGTCCTGATGCTTTTTTATCTCTTCAGCGCCGAAACACTGGGAAAGCTTTTCAAGCAGATGGGATATAACTTTGAATATGAAACCATCCCCAAAAACACGCATTATTACTCGAGCCGCACATCCAATGGCTCATCTTTAAGCTATATTATTCACGCCTGGGTGATGGCCCGCCTGGATCGAAAGCGCTCCTGGAAACTTTTTCAGAGCGCCCTGAAAACAGATGTGGCAGATATACAGGGCGGAACCACGCCGGAAGGCATCCACCTGGCAGCCATGTCCGGTTGTGTGGACATTATCCAGCGGGCCTATACCGGTCTGGAGATCCGGGAGAATGTTCTGATACTCAACCCCCAGTTTCCCGATGAGATTGAAGGCATAAAATTTCATCTTCGTTATCGAAACCACTGGTTGGAGCTGGATATCACGTGCGACAGGATAAAGATCCATGCCCCGTCCTCCGGTGCGGATTCTATTCGGATCAAGATTAAGGAACAAGATTATGAATTGGAACAGGGTAAAACATTAGAAGTTTCTCTGGGCAAAAACAAATAATGATCAGACTTGGGAGTATCTGGAAGCTTTCCTGGCACTCTTCATATGAATGCGGCATGAGACAACGCGTGGGGCTTCGTTTGACTCTGTAATTATATAAAATTATTTCAATTGGTTAAATGCATATACCTTTCCGGAAATTACTGGCTTGAAATAATTGATTGGCCGGCAGATGCCGCCGGAAAAGCAACCGGTTGGTCGCATCCAAAGGTCCTAACTAGTGCCTGAACGGTAAAACATAAAAGAAAGATTATCAGCAAGTTATAGCATTTTGAAGGGGGGAAGATTTTCCGGGTCAGTGCAGATTTTACTTGCACAAAATACTCATAACCTTTATATAAATATATGTTATAACATTAAATAATGGTTTAGGCCGATTTGACTGAATCGGACCAGATGAGTAAAACCGGGAAAATCTTCGTGGGAAAATGCTATGCGAAAAGTGATCGAAAAGCAACTGAAATTTGGCCAGAGAGACATCGACAGCATCCCAATGGACCTTCAGTGCCGCGATGAAATTCCTCAACTGCTGATGGGCCTGCAGTTCATCTACCGGAAAAGTGTAATCCGTCAAGAAGTTTTTCGGATTTTAGAACGCATAACCCCCAAAGAGGTCGACGCCGACAAAGGCCGTCACGGCATGGATTTGTGGAAGATCCTGGTCTTGGGCACTTTGCGGCTCAACTGCAACTGGGACGGGACTACGACAAGCTGCACAACATCGCCAACGAACATAAAACAGTGCGAGAATTTTTAGGCCACAGCATTTATGAATACGACCAGAGTTACGGTTTGCAGACATTGAAAGACAATATCAGTCTGTTGACCCCTGAGCTGCTTGGTGAAATCAATCAGGTGGTGGTCAGCGCGGGGCATAAGCTGATCAGCAAAATCGGCGAAGATGTTGTGCTCAAAGGGCGCTGCGATTCGTTTGTCGTGGAAACCGATGTTCATTATCCTACCGACATCAATCTGCTTTTAGATGCCATTCGTAAAATCGTGTTTCTTACCGCTCGGCTTTGTGAAGATTTGGGCATCAGTGAATGGCGCCAATACCGGCATGTGTTCAAGAAAATCAAAAAAAGGTTCAATCGGGTGCGCAAGCTCAAGCGGTCATCATCAAAGGATGCCGGCAAAAAAGCCCGGCGTGAAGAACTGATCGTAGATGCCCACCGTCAGTATGTGACAGTTGTGAAAGCCTATGTGCGTCGGGCACAAGAAACTATCATTATTTTAAAGGACATGGGTATCGGCTCCGTTGTCCGGATGGTGACGATCGAGCATTACATCGCCCATGCCGAGCGGCAGATCGATCAAATCCGCGCACACCATGAAAAAGTGTTTTCTATCTTCGAAGCGCATACTGAATGGCTCAGCAAGAGTAAGGCCGGCGTACCCCAGGAGCTTGGGCTGTCAGTCTGTGTCCTGGAGGATCAACACGGCTTTGTTTTGCATCACCAGGTAATGGAAAACCAAAAGGACGTCGATGTGGCCGTAGCGATGGTGTCCGAGGCCAAGCGCAAGTTTGCGGCCCTATCGGTGTGCAGCTTCGACAAGGGTTTTTACAGCCCCGCCAACAGAAAACAGCACGGAGAAATGTTGAATCAAGTGGTGCTGCCCAAAAAGGGCAAGTTATCCACAGCCGTCAAGCAGATCGAATACAGCGATGTATTTATTGCAACCAGACACCAGCATGCAGCCGTGGAATCGGCGATTAACGCGATTGAGAACCATGGGCTGGACCGATGCCTGGATCAAGGCATCGATGGTTTTAAAAGATATGTGGCCCTGGCTGTACTTGCACGGAACATACAAATATTGGGGGCAAGACTGCGCCATAAAAGTATGAAGCGGGCTCAGCGCCTAAAGCGTCGCGCTGCGTAGGATTGGTTGAGCTTGGTTGTTTTACTTCTCGAAGGAGGAGTGTTTTAAAAATCGCCGATTACACCAGAGACTAAAATACTCACTGTGGTAAAGATCGGCCGCATGCAATTTTATCGTTCTGATCAAAAATTGCCGCTGTCTATTTTTGCCAAAAAACGGCTTTTTCGCTCAGGCACTAATTAATTGCCGGTGCAGAAAGGTCAGTTTACGAGATCAGTGTATTTACAAAAGCCGGAGATTGCAACACGATGCCCGACTGGTTCCTTAGCCGGTTAAACCTGGCGCACCCCACCAACCTGCTTCTATCGAGCTATATGGCGGCCATTGCCGTGGGCACACTGGCCCTGGTGCCCGGTGCCGATTTCACGGTCAAGGACAGCGATATTCTGATCATCCTGGGCAGGGAGTCGGATCCGGCCAAGATCAAGGAGTTGAAATGAAACTACTGGTATGCGGCGCCGGGCGGATCACCGACGAACTGCTCAAGCGCATCGGCGCCAATTGGGAAATCACCCTGATCGAAAAAGAGGAGACCAAGCTGGCGCCTTTCTCCAATCGCTTCCCCAACGTCGTGCGGATCATAACTGAAGACGCTTCCAGCCCGGTGGTGCTGGACAAAGCCGGGCTGGCCGACCAGGACGGGGTGCTGGCCATGACCAATGATGATGCGGTTAACCTTGCCATTGCCCGTTTCGCGCGGCAGGCGGACGTCAAGACGGTTCTGGCCGTGGTCCGCGACCCGGAAAATCTGCCCGACTTCCGGAAAATGGGTGTGTGGACGATCAGCATGGCCACGGATGCGGCCCGCAAGGCCTACCAGTTTCTGAAAGACCCTCGGGTAAGGATCGTGGACCTCGGCGAAGGCCTGGGCGAGCTGATGGAGCTGACCGCGGAAAAGCAGGATGTGTCGAGATTGGCGGAAGTGCTCACGCGGCAGGACCCGAAATGGCGCACGGTGGGGCTGTTGCGGGAGAACAAGTTGATGTTTGCCGACGCGACGGGCACCATAGAAGCGGGCGATCGACTGCTCATTCTCGGCAAGGAAGACCTGTACAGCGCCTTTGCAAGCCGCCTGGCCGAAGACCAGCGTCATTTCCCGCGAACCTACGGGCAACAGATGATTTTGGGACTGCCCGATGATGTGTCGCTGGGTGTCACTGAACTGCTCAATGAGACGTTTTACCTGGTCCAAGGCACCCATATTGAAAAGATCAAGATCGTCTATGAAACAGCGCAAACCGATGTCCAGGAAGCACTGGCGCGCTGGGCCGAAAGCCTGGTCATCGAGACGATCGAAGGCCGGGGAGCGATACGGCAGCGGGTGACGGAGGTTGCCGGGGAAAGCGATGCCGGTATCGTTGTGCTACCCTATCGCAAGGTCTCGAAGCTGCGTGCCCTTTTCGGCAGTCCGCTAACGGCGTTGGCCCGTGCATTGCCATGCCCGCTGCTGGCGGCAAAACTGACCGACCCCTATGAACGGTTGATCGTGGCGTTCAACGGTTCGCTGGCAGCCCAGCGGGCCCTTGAAATCGCCGTGGATCTGGCCCGGCAGCTCGATGCGAGTATTGCGGCCGTGTTCGTGGTGGAACCCTCGTATCTGCGCGGGGAGTCGTCCACAACCGGGCAATGGGAACAGGAGATGCGCCATCAGGTGCGGGAGTTGGCCCGCATCAATAAAGTGACCATCGAGGAGCTTGTCCGCCGGGGTAACCCGGTCAGGGAAATCGTCGCCGCGGCAGCCGACAGTCAGCTGCTGGTCATCGGTATGGATGAAGGCCGTCCCGGATGGTTTTCCATCGATGTGACGGCCGCGGTTTTGAATAAAGCCCCCTGTTCCGTGTTGCTGGTGACATAATGAGGTGCTAACCCAATGGTGATTCATTCCGCATGGGCGTTGGTTCTGGTGTCGTTGGGGGCGGCGTTTTTGCCGAGTCTCGGTGTGCGCCTGCGGCTGCCGTCGGTGGTGCTTGAAATCCTTTTCGGCGTGCTGATCGGCAAAAGTCTGTTGAATCTGCAATTCGGCGGG
>CAZKQY010000523.1:0-1724 GCA_964555005.1 uncultured Syntrophotalea sp.
ATTGGCGGTGACTCCCAGAGGGGAGCCCATGGTGTACGCCAGCAGGTCCAGCAGGTTGCGACCATAGCGTCCGACCCATGTTCGGCTTTGCTGGATCAGGTTCTCTTTGGAGAGGACCACCCCCAGCAGAAGGCGCTGTCCGTCCTGCAGCTGAGTCGAATGCTGTTGCCACCAGTGCTCGATGGTGTTGACCGCCGGTGGCGGGGCGGTCTTTTCGCCCGCTGGCACCACCTGTAGTCGCAGGCCGGAAATGAGGCGTTTACCGCTGACCCATTGCCAGGCGTCGAGAACACCCGCTAAGGGTTCGCAGATGCGACTGAGGTTATAAAGTAACTGCAGCGCCGGGCCGGTTCCGTGCAGGGCGAGAAGCTCGGCGGCAGCTTCCGGTTGCTGTTCTCCGTAGTGTTTGATGACAGAAATAATTTCCGGCAGGGCCATAATGGCACCCAGTCGCAGCAGGTGATAGAGCTCTGCCGGTTTGGTTTCCGATTCGATGCAGCGCCAGAGGGGTTTGGACAGTCTCTGTTCGCCGCTCAGCAGACCGCCCCACAGGGCGGTGGCCAGCAGGTGGCCCGATTTTTCAGGTCGGGTGCCGCCTGATAACAGCCCCTGATAATAGGTAGCGAACAACTCAATTCCGATTTTTGGCTGGCTGGCGGCATAGCGCAGTGCGGCAATTTGTAGCTCGGTGTCATGGCCGCGTAATTCGGCGACACTTATCAATCCCGCAGGGACGTGCCACGCCTGCTCCCGCCAGAGATCGAACAGCAGGGCACGCAGCGTTTTGTTCTGTCGGTACAATTCCAGCAGGCTGGAGTCTTTTTTCTTTTGCGGCAGCAGGGCTAAGGCCTGAAAGGCCGCCTGACGGCTGGGGCCGGGTTCCTGCAGTAGGGTTAAAGCTTGGGCGTAGCCGGCCTCTTTTGCTGCTGCCGACGGGGCGAGGAACTGGCTTGCCAGGTCGATGAAAAAATCGGCTTCCTTCGCCAGCTCCATCTCAAGAGGCGCGCAGCGGGACAGCACATGCAGATGGGTCAACAGCAGTTGTTCCTGCTGGCCCATGAGCTGCGCATCCACCAGGGCTACCTGTTGCTGTTGGGCCCGTTGCCGGTAGAGGGACAGGGCCGAATCGAGATGAGTGGAGAGAAAAGCTACCTTCATGGTCAATTCAATTCGATGGTGGAACCCTGCAGGCGCAGGCGACCGGCGGCCAGTCCGGTGATCTGCTGGCCGTCCAGCTCGATGCGGCCGTCGGCATGCACCTCGATCCGGTGCTGTCCGGCCTGCAGGCGGATGCCTTTAGTGGCCTCGACCAGCAGACGGCCATCCTGTTCCTGCAGGCGTGCGGCGGGGGCTTCACCCCCGGTGCGAAGCCGACCGGCGATGATGACCCCCGAGGCAGTGCGCATCGTCAGTACCTGGTCCCCGGTTTTCAGGAGTTCCACTTGGCTCAGGTGGCCGGCAACCGGAAATCCGGTCCCGTTGATATCGACCATGATGGCTTGGCCATGTTTGGCATCGGTGACGCTGGCCATTCCAGTATATTCGTGGGAACTTTCTGAAAAAATGGCTTGAGTATTTGATTTCATGATCTTCTCCGTCTGATGCCCGGCTTGTCCGGGCTATTTAAGATACTCTTGCAAAAAAATTCTTCTTAAATGCCTGGTGATTTTTAAGGGGCGAATGCATTTATCTTGTTTGTCTAGGTGTCAGGTTCCGCAGGATTG
>CAZKQY010000524.1:0-3008 GCA_964555005.1 uncultured Syntrophotalea sp.
TCATAAGCCAGACCGGACAGGGACATTTCCGGAGAAGATGCAGGTCGTCACTGCCGAAGAGCTTTTGCGTCCAAGACGGATTCTCCGCTGGTTTGATAAGCAGATCATACCCATTTTTCAACACGGCTCGTATCGTTTCAAGGTATGTCCTTCCAACCAATACATCCAGCCGAATTCGCAGACGTTCACTGAAGGGTTGAACCATGGATTCCAGAATTTTGCGATGATCCGACTCTACGGCAGCGCGCAACTCTTCGGATGTTGGCCCTCCCGACGGCAGACCGATGCCTCCCGTGACGACCTGAGTCGGGATCACATCGACAAAGGTTAGGTCCGCCTGATTGTTTTCCGCCAGCGAGACCGCACGCGCAACAGCCGATGTCTGGTCCACGGTCGGTTCGTTCAGGTAGAGAATCTTTTTAAAACGTTTCATGATTAACCTCACGCCTATATTTGGAAGTAAACCGCCCCAAAAAATCCGCCGTTAGACAGGAGCCAGGTTCTTCAGCTCTTTGATAGCCCCGGCCTTGCCGATAACGATCAGACAATCCCCGCCATGCAAACGCTCCGAAGGATTGATCGTCGTGATCTGTTGCTGGTCTCTGCGTATGCCGACAAGGGTTGCGCCGAACTTTTGTCGAAAATGAAGCTCCGCCAAAGACTTATCTGAAAGGGCCGAATCCTCCGCTACCTTGATTTCGGCAATTTCAAAGCGATCTGTATTTTCTGCATCTTTTTGCATTTCAAGTTGATTCAGTATGGTTTCAGCATCTTTCAATCCATCCGGATGTCCCATGAGGAGCAGACGGTCTGCTGGAAAAATTCTGAAGTCCGACTTCGGCTCGTAAAAAATACGCCCTCCCCGACTGACAGCCAGAATAGATATTCCTGAAGCCGATAAGGAAAGTTCTCTTATGGTCTGCCCAGCAGCCGAAGCATCCGAACGAATACGCAACTCAAGAAACGAGACAGGCCAGTCAACACTTTCCGGAAGAAAATCCATCGCATAAGTCAAGGCGTCAGCCGCTTGTTCCGTTGCATCCTTAAAAGGCCGGAATATCAAATTGGCGCCAGCTTTTTCGAACTCAGCGGCTTCCTGGCTGTTTGTCGCCGTCGAAGCCACCTTCCCGGCATAATCAGCCTTCTTAAGATTATGGATAAGTGCCAGGTTCATCTCTTTGGAACGAACGGTGCTGATAATCCATCGTGCCTTTTTCAACGGCAACTGTTCATGCATCTCCGGGTCAGCCATGTCCGCGTAAAGAACAGGCACTCCTCTTCTGCGCCAGTTATCCAAAGCTCCGGGGTCGAAGTCAACTCCCACGATGAGATTTTTTCGCCGAAGAAGGTGTTCCATCAGCCCGCTGCCATAATTGCCCAATCCTACCAAAATGACGTCGACGGGTTCCGTTCCAGCAAGGGTATCTATGGCCGCCTCCCGGTAAGGATTACGCCTTTCAAAAATCTTCAAGGGAGAGGATAAGACACGATAAAGCGGGTAGGAATAGAGAATCATGTAGGTGGACAGAAATATGGTCACCACTCCCACAAGAGTGATCAGCCCCATCGTCTCTTCGGTGATGTGGCCGATACTCAACCCCAGAGCCGCTACAATAAGCGAAAACTCACTGATTTGGGCTACCGTCAGCCCAGCGAGAAAACCGGTGCGACGCCGATATCCCATGGCCCCCATGATGATCAGAACAATAAGCGGATTGCCGACAAGTACAAAAATCGAAAAAACCAGCGATGCGCCCAATTGCGAGCCCACCATGGACCAGTCCAATCGTGCGCCAAGATCAATGAAAAAAAACAAAAGCAGGAAATCACGAAGACTTGTGAGCCGCGCCCCTATCGAATCCCTGTAAGTAGTCGACGCCAGTGAGACACCGGCCAGAAATGCCCCGACCTCCTTGCTGAATCCCAACAGCTCGCTGCCCGCTCCGAGAAGAACCGCCCATGCGATGGCGAACAACGTCAACAGTTCCAGCGAATGCGCGAGACGGTGGGTCAGATAAGGGATGACGTACTTCATCAGCAAAGCGACCGCGCTCAACAGACCCACGCCTTTTGCGCCCATTATCAGAAACGAGAGATATCCCGAACCCTCCCCGCTAACAGATGATCCCAATGTCGTCAGGCCAACCAGAGCTAAAATTGCAGCGATGTCCTGAACAATCAGAAATCCAAGAGCAATCTGTCCATGGAGAGAGTCGATTTCTTTTTTGTCTGACAGGAGCTTTACGATGATGATCGTGCTTGAGAAAGTAAGCGCAACCGAAACATAGGCGGCGCTGAGATAGGATATGCCCATGGCAATGGCGATGACAAAACCGATGAGCGACGTAAATATGATCTGTCCCAAGCCTGTCGCCAGAGCGACGGGACCGGTGGTCCGAATCAAATTCAGATCGAGTTTGAGTCCAACAATAAACAGAAGAAGGGCTATGCCGATATGCGCCAGAAGTTCAATCTGCTCATAGCTTTTTATGATGCCAAGAAACGATGGACCCGCCAGGATGCCCGTTGCCAAAAACATGATGATCAAGGGCTGCCGCAATTTCTGCCCTATGATTCCGGTCAACGTCGCAAGCCCCAGTATCGCTGCTATTTCCACGAAAGAATTCATTTCCGTCATTCGATCCCTTTCCCACGACCAGGCATATATTGATCAATTTTCTTCATTCTCAGAACGCTTAAAAAGGTATCCAGACATTCTATAGAAAAGTTATAATAATGATCATAACCCTTCCTTTTTTATGCCAATGTTTTTCGTGATAATCGCAGAAATTAGTTTTAATTATATCAGAAATCAGAAAATCCTCGAAAAGATGCACCCACTTGCTCACCTGCCGCTGGTTAAAACGTTATTTCGATGTCATTCCCGCAAAAAAGGAAACGGCATGTGAACAGGGTAAATTTGTTCCCGTCCGGGAATCTGCCCTGAACCTTGCCCCAGCATAAAGTTCTGGTCATTCGTTCTCCGATGGGATATAAAGGGTTCGACC
>CAZKQY010000525.1:0-2382 GCA_964555005.1 uncultured Syntrophotalea sp.
TCAGAGGGATATCGAGGGTCTTGGCTTGAGTGCGGTCGACATCGGCGTAAAGCTGCGGCACATTCGCGCGGAAGGTACTGTAGACGCGCTGCAATTGGGACTGGCCATTAGCCGCCTGGATCACCCCGCCGGCCACCTGTTGCAGGGTATCGAGCCCGACTCCGCCGCGATCCTGCAGCTCCATAAGAAAACCGCCGGCGAAGCCGAGTCCGCGAATGGCCGGGGGCACGAAGGCAAAGATTTGCGCTTCCTGAATATCGGCAAACTCTGTCCACATGCGACCGACCAGGGCATCTTGTTTGAGATGCGGCGCGCTTCGTTCCTGCCAGGGATCGAACACCACCCAGACGGTGGCCATGTTGGAGCTAGGCGCCATGTCGATGAGGGAAAAACCGATAATAGAGACCCAGTCCCGGATTCCATCCATCTTGGCGAATCGACGGTTGATCTCTTCAACCACCTCGGTGGTGCGCTCCACGGAAGCGGCGTCGGGCAGCTGAATGCTGACGAAGGCGTAACCCTGATCTTCAGCCGGCACAAAACCGGTAGGCAAACGACTGAAGCCCCAGAAAGCACCCCCGGCCAGGATCAGGAAACAGATCAAGGTCAAAGCAGCTCGGCGGATCAGCAGGGACAACATTCGGGCGTAGACATTGCGCGAATAGTCGAAGGCGTTGTTGAAGAGACGAAAAAACCAGTTGTGACTGACCTTGGTCGGCCGCAGCACCAGGGCGCAGAGGGCCGGACTGAGGGTCAGGGCGTTAAGGGAACTGAATACGGTGGCGGCTGAGATGGTCAGGGCGAACTGACGATAGAGCTGACCGGTGATGCCGCCGAGAAAGGCGGTAGGCACGAACACCGCCAGCATGACCAGGGTAGTGGCGATAACCGGTCCGGTGACCTCGTTCATGGCCCGGATGGTCGCCTCGCGGGCCGAGAGACCCAACTCGTTGATGTTGCGGACGGCGTTTTCTACCACCACGATGGCGTCGTCGACTACGATGCCGATGGCCAGCACGATGCCGAACAGAGATACCAGATTGATGCCGATGCCGAGGGCGGCCATCACCGCAAAGGTGCCGATCAGCGACACCGGAATGGTCAGGGCCGGGATCAGGGTCGCCCTCCAATCCTGCAAAAAGACAAAGATGGTGATAAACACCAGCAGTACGGCGATAAGCAGAGTCTGCACCACCTCTTCAATGGCCGTATCGACAAAAGTGGTGGTATTAAAGGGCACTTGGTAGGCCATGCCCTGCGGAAAATCCTTGGACAGATGGGCCAGCTTGGCCTGCACCTGGTCGGCAACATCCAGGGCGTTGGCGCCGGGCAATTGATAGATGCCGATGGCCACCGACGGCTTGCCCTTGTATTGGGTCCGTTCGCCGTAATTCTTGGCCCCCAGTTCGATGCGGGCCACGTCGCTGACCCGGGTCAGGCGACCGCCCGGGGCATTTTTGACAATAACCTCGCCAAACTGTTCGACGTTTTGCAACCGGCCGAGGGTAGTAACCGTGTACTGGAAGCTCTGACCGCTTGGAGCGGGATCCTGACCGACCATGCCGGCGGCGACCTGCACGTTCTGCTCCCGCAGGGCGGCCACCACGTCGCTGGTAGTCAGCTCACGGGCCTTGAGTTTATCGGCATCCAGCCAGATACGCATGCTGTAGTCGCGAGCACCGAAGATGCGCACGTCGCCGACCCCGTCGATACGGGACAGTTCGTCCTTGATGCGCAGGGTGGCGTAATTACTCAGGTAGAGGGTATCGTAATCTTCCTTGGGGGCAAACAGCGAGGCAATCAGCAGAATGTTGGTCGACTGCTTCTTGGTCGAGACGCCAAGGCGTTTAACTTCTTCAGGCAAGGTCGATTCGGCAATGGCCACCCGGTTCTGCACCAACACCGCCGCCATGTCGAGATCGGTGCCGACCTCAAAGGTCACGGTCAGGTTGTAACTGCCGGTGTTGGAGCTGGTTGAAGACATATAGAGCATGTCTTCGACGCCGTTGACCTGTTCCTCGATGGGCTGAGCGACAGTCTCCGCCACCACCTCGGCGTTGGCGCCGGGATAGTTGGCTGTCACCTGAACCGTGGGTGGTGAGATCTCGGGATATTGAGCGATGGGCAGGGTGCGCATGGTCACCAGGCCGGCAATAATAATAACGATGGAGATAACCGAAGCGAAAATCGGCCGATCGATGAAAAAACGACTGAACATGACGTGTCCCCCTAGGTGGGTGTCGGACTTAACGGGCCGAAACGAAAAATTGAATGTTCGAGGCCAGATTTCTGAGAATTTGAGAGCGAATAGCAGGGCTATTCATCGAAAATTGTCGGGGATATGGCCCGATCAGTCGATTTTGCAGTCGGTTCATGGCTAAG
>CAZKQY010000526.1:0-3505 GCA_964555005.1 uncultured Syntrophotalea sp.
ACCACACTTATGTGCAGGAAAACATTGATCTGGGATAGAAAATGAAGGAGTATTCACAGATGAACTTCACATAAGTCTAAGCTTCACATAACATTATCATCTGTTGCTGGAAACACCTGAGGGTAACCTGCCCCAGATCATGCGACATATCAACGGAGCTTATACGACCTATTTCAACGTCAAACGTAAACGATCTGGGCATCTGTTCCAAGGCAGGTACAAGGCTATTCTCGTGGAAGCCGACAATTACGCGGCCGAGCTTTCCCGCTACATTCATCTGAATTCGGTTCGCGTCGGCCTTGCGGAGAAGCCCGAAGACTATCCCTGGTCGAGCTATCGAAGCTATGTCGGCCAAAGCCGACCTGCCGAATGGCTTAAGACCGAAGCCATTCTGAGTTATTTTGGACAATCTAGAACCAAGGCCGGGATCAGATATCGCAGATTTGTCGAAGATCTACAAGGCAGAGAATACGACAGTCCATTGCATAATGCCATAGGGGCTGCGGTTCTCGGGTCAACCGAGTTTATCGAGAAAATTACGGAAAACCATCTAAATATACGCAGGCACGAACAAGACCTGCCTGCGCTGCGGCAACTGATATCAAGACCAACACCGGAACAGATACTCAAAGCGGTCAAAAAAGAGCTTGGATTAAACAAGAAGCTTGCCCGGCAGGTGGGGATGTATCTCTGCCACCGATACAGCGGCAAGGATAATCGAGAGATCGGCGAGTTTTTTGGTGTAGGGCCATCGGCCATCACGGAAGCCAGTCGTCGTTTAAATATACGGATAGACGGAGAGACAAGGCTGGCAGAAGTAATTCATGGGGTCAGAGGGAAATTGAAAATTTGAATTTTGGAGAGCTGACCCCTCTTTTATCGTGAATACGCCCGGAACCTGCAGTTACATAAAGTGCTGGCCGTTGGAAACGGCCGTAACGATAATCTTTTATTGCAAAAGGCGGCCTTGGGTATCTGCGTTATCCAACGGGAGGGAGCCTCGGTCTCATCGATGCAAGCTGCCGACCTTGTCTGTGTCCATATCAATGATGCCTTGGACCTGTTGTTACGACCGCACCGGCTAAAGGCCACCCTGCGGAATGAATAACATTGCCGTCAGTCTCATCTTTGCGACTTGATGCAAACGTGCTATGTATATTGTTCTTTTTGTGGCAGCGGTCACAGATCTTTTAAGATCCTGCCGCGTTATGAAGAAACCGGACCAAAAACAGTCCAAACAATGCTCACAGTTTCCCCGGAGTTTATCCATGAATCTGAGACAGCTTGAGGTGTTTATCGCCGTGGCCGAAAGCAGCAATTTTTCCCGTGCCGCAGAGATCACCTTTTTGACTCAATCGACGGTCAGTCAGCACATATCCTCCCTGGAAAAAGAATTTGAACTGAAGTTGCTGGACCGAACCGGGAAAGGGGCCTTCCTCACCGAGGCCGGAAAACTACTATTGGAGCATGCCCAACGAGTGGTGTCAGAAGCCCGGAACGTCCCCCTGGCCCTGAACCGCTTTCGCGGACTTGAGAACGTAGTACTAAAGGTCGGCGGCAGCAATATTCCGGCTTGCTACATGATCCCGCTCTGCGTTCCGGCCTTTCACAAACTCCATCCCGGGGTCATCATTTCCCTTCTCCAGGGAGACAGCCGAGAAACTCTTGACCGGCTAAGAAACGAACAGGTGGAATTTGCCCTCGTCGGCACCCGCTTCCCCGAAAAAACTCTCGCTTTCACTCCCCTCTCGCTTGATAAGATCTCCCTGGTTGTGCCCGCCGGACATCCCTGGAGCAAGCAGGAGTTTATCCTCCCGGAAGATCTGGTCAGAGAATCCTTCATCTTCCGCGAGTCAGGATCGGGAACAGACCAAACCTTGCGGGAGCAACTGACCAAGTCGGGCTTTGCCCCGGAACACCTGAAAGTATCCATGGTTCTCGGCAGCAACGAAGCGGTAAAACAAGCGATCCTGCACGGAGCCGGAAGCTCCTTTCTATCCCAACTGTCGGTGAAAAAAGAATGCGAACGAGGAGAAATGTTCGTCGTCAACATTCGAGGTTTAGACATTTATCGCCATATATATTTAGTCACCCGAAGAGCTCGCGAACTGGGTCCGGCCGCTAAGGCTTTCATAAACAACCTAGTTCAATATTTTCACGCCGAGGAGAATACCTAATAGCCTGTTTTGCTTCTTTTTTCTTGTAGCACAACCCCGTGATTTCTCGGATATAGCAGTTGCAAAGATCGCCCAAATCGGCTACTATTCGACCGCCTGAATGAAACATGAATTAAAGGTTTCCTTTAAACTCTCAACTTATCTAATTGGCCGCAAAGACATTTCACCCTTTGCAGCCATATCGATCATGGAAGCGCATCGGTCTCTGGTGGGCCGCCCGGTCTTCAAAACCGGTGTGGGGGGTGAGAAACTTCCCAGGTGGGTTCGATTCCCATGCGCTTCCGCCAAATCACCACCTGGTTGCAATTGGGAAGGCAATAATTCACCGGGCCTCAATTGAGTCTCGGTCAAGTACCTGTTCCGCTCCTCGAAACCGTTCAATACCCGGCGAGCAGGTATGCGCCTCCCTTCGATTTTCTTCCGATTCATACCCAACTCATCTGCACTATCGCGCAGATGAATTCTCTGTCGTGTAATTTTTGATCTAGTGGCAAAAATAGATACACTCGCAAAAACTCATAGGATAGCTAAACAACCATGAAACACCTCATCCTGGGAACCGCAGGCCATATCGACCACGGCAAAACCTCACTGGTAAAGGCCTTGACCGGCACCAATACGGACCGCCTGAAGGAAGAAAAAAAGCGCGGCATCACCATTGAACTGGGTTTTGCTCACCTGGAACTGCCGGGAGATATTCAGTTCGGGATTGTGGACGTACCGGGCCATGAACGATTCGTACGGGCCATGGTGGCAGGAGTCGGTGGCATGGACCTGGTGATGCTGGTGATTGCGGCCGACGAAGGGATCATGCCCCAGACCCGTGAGCATCTGGAAATCTGCCAATTGCTCGGAATCAAAAAAGGCCTGGTGGCCCTGACCAAATGCGACATGGTGGATGAGGAATGGCTACAGCTTGTAACAGAGGAGGTCAGTGACTACCTAACCGGCAGTTTTCTCGAAGAAGCAGCGATTATCCCGGTTTCATCAAAAACCAACCAAGGTCTCGACGATCTCAAGGTAGCTCTGGGGCTGCTTGCCAGTGAAGTGCAAGAAAAGTCTGTTGACGGTTCCTTCCGCCTGCCGGTGGACCGGGTGTTCACCATGCCTGGTTTCGGTACGGTTGTCACCGGCACTCTCCTTTCAGGAACAATAACTGCCGGCGAGGAAGTGGAAGTGTTGCCGTCCGGCCTAACCTCCCGAGTCCGCAGCGTGCAGAGTCACGGTCAAAAAGCCGATACCGGCATGGCCGGCCAGCGCCTGGCGATCAACATGCAAGGAACTGATCATAACCAACTCGACCGTGGCGACGTCCTTGTGCCCCGGGG
>CAZKQY010000527.1:0-5633 GCA_964555005.1 uncultured Syntrophotalea sp.
CAGCAACGACGGGGCTGCCGATTCCATCCCACACAAAGTCGGCGCCGGCACTGTCCGGCAAGGTACCCGCAGAGGCGCAAAATCCGGCCACACTGCAGAACGGTACAGGCTCCCTTTTGGGGACGACCGTTTCCTTAAATGCCATCCGTCTGCGGGAGCTTGGATCGTTTATTCACTTTGAGGCAGATTTTGATCGACCGCCAGTTTATCATTTGGCTTTGGCCGGAGATCGTCGCAGCTTCCAGCTCGATCTGGTGGCGGTGAGACAGGCCGTTGAATTACCGCCGATTGTTCAGCGGCGCTGGCTGGCCGCCTTGCAAACCAGGCAAAAGGACGAGGGTCTGGTGGTCCGTTTGATCCTTGAGCCGACCGTAACCATTCGGGATTTTTCCGCTACCATGCAGGTGGCAGGAACCGGCTATCGGCTACTGCTTGATCTTTATCCGGAAACCCCGGTAGAGGCGTTGAATCAACAAAAAGAACAGCCTGCTGCAGCAAAAGCCCCGGCCGTTGCCGAGGCAACCCCTGCCACGGCAAATCGGGTGATCGAAAATATCGATGCAAGGCCGCAGGGTTCTTGGGAAATTGCTCAAGCAGAGCCTTCCCGAACATCGGTTCATAAGATTGACAAGCCATCCGCCAAGGATCTGGCAGAGCAGGCTTATCGACGGGGGCAGATGGCCTTGGCGGCAGGGCGCAATCAAGAGGGTGCGGTGGCCCTGATGCAAGCGCTGGAGCAGCATCCGGCGCACCTGGCGGCTCGTCAGGCTCTGGTTGGTATATTGCTTCGGCAGCAACGCCAGACCGAGGCCGCCGAGATTATGGCTGAAGGTCTGCGCCTTGACCCGACACAGCTGACCATGCGCTTGCGTTATGCTGAGCTGTTGATGACCCAGGGAGAGCTGCAAAAGGCCCGAGACTTGCTCCTTGAAGGTCCGCCACACTCAGCGCTGCAAGCTCCGCAATGGCATGCTTTGCTGGCGGTGATTTATCAACGTCTTGGCCAGTACCATGCCGCAGCTCAAGAGTATCAGACGCTGCTCACCAGCCAGCCGAACAACGGTATCTGGCAGATGGGGCTGGGCATCGCTCGCGAACATGCGGGGGCGTTGGAGAAGGCGGTCGTTGCTTATCGGGCAGCCTTGGCCGACCCAGGTCTCAGCCCTGCATTAAACAACTACATACGGCAACGGTTGACCGTATTGCAACCCTGATATGGGGCCGCACGACAGGAAGTAGTCATATGGCAATACCCAAAAAAATCCGTATCGGTGATTTGTTGGTTGGACACGGCATTATTACCGAAGATCAGTTGTTGACCGCACTGGCTACCCAGAAAAAGCGGGGAACCAAGCTCGGCAGCACACTGATAGAGCTCGGCTATGTCACCGAGAGTGGATTCCTTAAATTTCTCGCCCAGCAGCTCAAGATTCCCTTTGTTGATCTCAAGCATTTTCAATATAACCCCGAAGCGGTTCATCTGTTGCCTGAAATCCAGGCCCGGCGCTATCGGGCCCTGGTTCTGGAGGATAAGGAGAGCGGCTTATTGGTCGGCATGGCCGATCCCACCGACATTTATTCCTTTGACGAACTCCGTAACCAGCTTAAACGGCCGATACGGCAGGCGGTTGTGCGGGAAGCCGACCTGATGGCGACCATCGATGCCGTCTATCGGCGTACCGACGAGATTATTAACCTGGCCGGCGAACTCAACGAAGAGTTAGCCGATGGCGCCTTCGACCTTGAAGATCTGTTGTCCAATGCCGAGTTGGAGGACGCACCGGTGGTGCGGCTGCTCCGTTCTCTTTTTGAAGATGCGGTGCAGGTAGGCGCCTCGGATATTCATATCGAGCCGGACGAAACGGTGCTGCGTATTCGTCAACGTATTGACGGTATGCTTCATGAGCAGGTGATGAAGGAAAAGCGCATCGCCAGTGCTCTGGTCTCACGCCTTAAACTGATGAGCGGACTCGATATCTCCGAGCGTCGCCTGCCGCAAGACGGTCGTTTTAATATCAAGGTTCGTGGTCGCTCTATCGATGTGCGGCTTTCCACCATGCCCCTGCAGTACGGTGAATCGGTGGTCATGCGTTTGCTCGATCAATCCGGCGGGCTGCTCAGCATGGAGCAGGTCGGCATGCCCGAAAATATTCTCAAACAATTTCGATCCTATATTCGGCGACCTCACGGTCTGTTGCTGGTCACCGGTCCCACCGGTAGCGGTAAGACCACCACCTTGTATGGCGCGCTAAACGAATTGAATCGCAGTGAAAAAAAGATTATTACCGTCGAAGATCCGGTCGAATACCGTTTGCCGCGTATTAATCAGGTTCAGATCCATGAAAAGATCGGCCTTTCCTTTTCGCGAGTGCTGCGGGCGGCTTTGCGTCAAGATCCCGACGTGGTCATGGTGGGTGAGATGCGCGATCAGGAAACCGCCGAAATTGGCTTGCGAGCCGCTATGACCGGCCATCTGGTGCTGTCGACTCTGCACACCAACGATTCGGTCAGTACCGCCTTGCGCCTCCTCGATATGGGGGCCGAGGGCTTCGTCATCGGCAGTGCCCTGCAAGCCATTCTTGCTCAGCGGTTGATGCGACGTATCTGTACCAGTTGCATTGAAGACGATCCCCTTGACCCGTCCTTGCGCAGCTGGCTGGATAAAGTCATCGAACCAGGTGCCGGCCAACTGACCTTTAAGCGGGGCTCCGGTTGTCATCAATGTCACAACAGTGGGTATCAGGGGCGTATCGGAGTGTTCGAGCTACTGGAAATCGATACCCGGTTGGCGGATGCCTTGCGCCGTGGTGATGCGGCCGGTTTTGCCGAACAGGCTCGTCGTCAGCCCGGCTTTAAACCCCTGACTCTAGCTGCCTTTGATTATGCCCGTGACGGTATCACCAGTATGGAAGAGGTGCTGAGAGTCGCCGGCCAGGTCGATGTTGATCTCGACCAAGAGTTAACGACAACCCCGCATTCCGAAGACGAAGTAAACGACCATGACCCAGTTCTCCTACAAAGCTCGTAGCATCTCCGGCCAGTTGTTGGAAGGTCGCCTGGAAGCCGTTTCGGTCGCCGGTGCCGCCGATCAATTGCTGGCGAGCGGAGCCACTCCGGTGGTGATCAACGAACTTAAGGCCGGTGTTTCGGTCTTTGAGAGGATTGCCGCACGTCTGGCAGCTGCCCGGCAGGGGCGGGTGGATATCGAGGATCTGATCCTTTTCTGTCGGCAGATGTACACCCTGATTAAGTCCGGGGTGCCGATGCTCAGAGCTTTACGTGGTCTGGCCGAAATGATTAATAAGCCGGTCATGGCTTCGACCTTGTTGGCGGTGGCCGATGACCTTGAAGGTGGCCGAGATCTGTCGGGGGCTTTGCGGCGCCACCCCAAGATCTTTCCACCTTTACTGGCAAGCATGGTGCAAGTCGGAGAAGGCTCCGGCCAGCTTGAAGAGGCCTTCTTGCAAATCTCCCGTTATCTGATCCGAGAGAAGGAGACCGCCGACCAGGTTCGGGCGGCCATGCGCTATCCGACCTTTGTGGTGGTGGCTATTTCCATCGCTATGGCTGTTATTACTCTGTTCGTGATACCGGCCTTCGAAAAACTCTACCGGGGGATGGGGGCTGCCTTGCCCTTGCCGACCCGCATTATTCTCGGTTTCAGCAATTTTGCAGTCAGCTGGTGGTGGGCTATACTTCTTGTTGGGGTGGCAGCCATGTTTGCCTGGAGGGCCTATCTTAATACCGAAAACGGGCGTTTGGTGTGGGACCGCTTTAAATTGCGGCTACCGGTCATCGGCAGCATTCTGCATCGGGCCACCCTGATTCGTTTTTGCCGCGGCTTCGCCATGGGTTACAGCTCCGGGGTGCCGTTGATCCAATCGCTGGCTTTTACCGCCCAGTCCGTGGGCAATGCCTTTATTGAGCAGAGTGTCGGTCGCTTGCGCCGTGGCGTTGAGCGCGGTGAAACCTTGACCCGCAGTGCCGCCGCCAGCGATATGTTTACCCCTCTGGTGTTGCAGATGCTGTCCGTTGGCGAGGAGACCGGGTCGGTCGATAATATGCTCGTCGAGGTGGCCGAGTTTTATGAACGGGAGGTTGAATACGACGTCAGCCGCCTGGCCAGCGCTATAGAGCCGATCTTGATCGTGGTTATTGGTGCCATGGTGTTGGTGCTGGCCCTCGGTGTGTTCCTGCCCATGTGGGATATGGCCACCGTTATGCGCGGTGGTTGAGAGGGCTGATGAAATCCAAAAGCCCACTGCATCACAAACGCTGGACTCTGCGGCTTCTCGAGTGGGGTGTGCTGGCCTGTTTTGTTCTGATCCTGATGGGGGTCTTTCTGCGTAAGGTGCGGTATCTGCAGGCCGAAGTTGAGCGCCTCAACGTCCAGGCGACGGTGGACAACCTGCGGGCCGCGGTGCTGCTGACCTCCGTATTGAGAAAACACCAGAAGACCGTGCGCTCGGAGGCTCGACCGGGCGGCAACCCCGTTGTGCTGCTTAAGGCGGAGACGGGTCTGGAACCTGACGGATATCTTGGTGAACGGTCGGATGCCGAGCTCAATGAGATTGCTCCGGGGCAATGGTATTACGATCGAGGTCAGGGGGCGCTGATTTACCGTTTGCGCCGCGCGGTCGGCTTTGAAAGTCCGTTGTCCGGTCCGCCGCGCATCCGTTTGTGCCTTCGCCAGGCAGATGCGAGTCGGTCGGAAGGTTCGTCATTGACACTCGAAGCCTGTGAACCGTATCGATGGGTGTGGACAAATTAGGCCTAAATCATAAAGGGTTGTGATTGTGGTCAAATTGACATAGCTTTACCCGTCTGTAGCCGGGTTTCTGGTGCGAGATTGAATCCTGAACCATGCATAGATATTGAATAAGTGGTCGTGTTTTGAAGGTGTTTTATGCTTGCGTATACGAAGCGGGGGCAGCCTTCATGTTGTCAACCTTGTTTTATGGGCAAATAAAGGAGAGAGAATGAAGAATCAAAATGGTTTTACCTTGATTGAGCTGGTGGTGGTTATTGTGGTGTTGGGCATTCTGTCAGCTATCGCAGTGCCGAAGTTTATCGATCTGCGTGGAGATGCGCGTGATGCTTCGGTTAAAGGGATTGCCGGTGGTCTCGCTTCGGCATCTGCGATTAATTATGCTGCAAAAGTCACCAATAAGGATTCAGCCGTTTCTACTGCTGCTGGTTGTACAAATACTGTGGCGGAAAATCTGACGAATGGTTTTAGCACTGATGATTATAGCCTTAATGATACCGCGTTTGGGACTGATCCCGAATTAGGTGACACGATCACGTGCACTGTGACAGATGCCGATGACGCGAATTATACGGCCACCTTTGATCTCATCTATGTTTCTGTACCCTAATAGTCGTTTTCATTGTCTTTATTAGGGTGAGGTTTCGGTATGTTCCCGGCCCCGCTCTTTTTTGAGGCTCGTCGCTATTTCGAGTGGGTAATGGTATGACAGGGGTCATTTCACTACCCGGAGGTTTTAGACCACATGAATCCTGAATCATTGTTTGCAGTAGCCCTTGGCATCACTCCCCCTTGGGAGGTTGAAAGGATTGAATTCTCTAAAGAAAACAAGCGCCTTGATATAAAGATCGGCTTCAGTCGCGGT
>CAZKQY010000528.1:0-2795 GCA_964555005.1 uncultured Syntrophotalea sp.
AGCGCTGATGTCGGTGACCATGGGACGCTCGGCCTTGTTGGTGCAGCTGGTCGGTGCGTCGGGGTGCTCCAGGTTTTTGGCGGCCATGACGCCGTCGAAGGAGGCCTTGGAGCTGTAGCGAATCACGACGTCGTCACCGGCGTAGGAAGTGCAGGCTTCGCCCTTGGTGATGCCATTTTTGGAGTCGAACTCGGCTTGCTGAATGTTGGAGCAGCCTTTGGTAGCCAGGAAGTCGTCGGAGGCGTCGTTCCAGAACAGGTACTGGGCGGAAGCGCCGTAGAGGTTGATGTTGCGGGTGGCGGCCTGGGCGGCGCCGGTGGCACCGGCCACCATCAGGACGGCTGCGGAAACGGCAGCGATTTTTTTCAACATGATGAGTCTCCTATATTCGGTAAGAAAAAGTGATTAAGCCGATTTGCGGCGCAGGCCGACCAGGCCGACCAGGCCGGTGCCGAAGAGCAGCACGGAAGCGGGAACCGGAACGGCAGCGGTAGCCGGGTTGATCATGGTGGTGCCGTCGGCCAGGGTGCGGATGGAGGCCACTTCAACGCCGGCAACGGCGCTGTTGGGGCTGGCGAAGAAGTAGAGCTTTTGATCAACATAGCCGACGGTGGCCAGGTCGGCCAGGTTGGCTTCACCCAGTGCAGCGGTATAGAAGGGTCCAAATTTTCCGATAGTGGTACCGCCGCTGTCCATTTTGGAGTAGTAGGAAGTGATTCCAGATTTGCTGCCTGCAACAATGGATTCGCTGCCAACGTAGGTGGAACTAACGGAAGAGAAGGCCCCTTCAAGGGTGGCTGCTTTGCGGCTTCCACTGGTCGGAACGACATCGGTTGGGCCGGAGAAGTAGTAAGAACCAGCTCCAGGCATCTGGACCATGTAAGCTACCTGCAGGTCAGCGTAGTTGCTGCCGGTGAGGGCGGTGAAACTGTCACCAACGATGTTATTGGTGGTGCCCAAAAGGCCGCTTACAGCGCCCAGGTCGGTTGCTACTTCCAGGTCGGTGCTCTGGGAGTAGACGATGCGGAGCAGGTTGCCATCTTCAAAATAGGCCAGCGCGCTGCCGGCGGTGAATACCAGAGCCATGGCGGCCATGGCGATAAGACTGATAAACTTTTTCATTGTTCTGATCTCCTGTAGATGTAAATAAACTGTCCTCGAATTAGTGTCTTCGTGTTCCTCAGACAACCCAGCCGCCCGCGATTGAGGATAAAACAGGTGCGGGCCCGTCGGCTTTCCGTCCCCACCTTGCGATGGGTTTGGCTTTTACTGAGGACGGCCGACCGTGGTCAGCCGGTCATCGCTAGATGACCAGTTCATTACCTTTTCCGCTGTGTCTTTCACCTCCTTTCAAGGGCGCCTTCGACAGCGGGCTTTTTGTGGCATCTGCAGGTAGATTATTGGACCGAACCAGGTTCGATCCCTGTTTTTGGCCACAAAAAAGCCCGGAAGAAGTCGAGCGCATCAAAGTGCTCGTCATCTGCCGGGCCTGGAAAGGTCCCACCGGGGGTGGGTTTTCTCGGTAACCGATCCGTTTATGATTTAACCAAAGTTTAGCAGGGGCCGCGGCGTCAGCCTAAGCAGCCCAACATCAGTCTGTCCTCGGAACTTATGCTTATTTCTTCTTGCGTTCTCGTTTGCGAACCAGATTCTCGCGCTCCGACTCGATGTAACTGGTGCTGAAGCCGCCCTGGCTGACGTTGAAGATCAACCGGATTTCGCCGGTAAAACGGCGCTGCACGGCATCCAGCAGTTTATCCTCAATTTCGGTAACCAGATTCTTAAAGTCCATAGCATCGTCTTTAGCTTTGCTCCTGACTAAGACCTGTTCCGTCCCATCCTTTTTATGCTTCATAATATACTCTGCCATTGTTTCATCTTTGTTTAGAAATGATGTTAATTCCATGTGCCGGAATTATTTCAGAGGTTTTATCTCGGGCCCTTCTTTTCTCCGTTCAGCACCAAACCCAGCAATTTTTCCGCGGGCAGCATCGAAGCCGCCTGCCGGATATCCTCCTTGGCGGTAACGCCGGCCCGCACCGTCAGCAGAATGTGATCCACCAGGGGCGCAAAGGCCAGGGCGTCGGCGCTGTCCAGCACCGCCGGTACGTCGAAAAAGACGTAGCGATCGGGATAGCGGCTCTTCATTTCCGCCACCAGCTCCTGCATGCGGGGTGAACCGAGCAGCTCGGTGCTTTCGCCGATGGTCCGGCCACCGGAGATCAGGGTCAGCTTTTCGATCCCCGGCCAGGTCATCAGCTCGGCCACCGGGCAGTCGTCGAGCAGGTAGTCCACCAGGCCCTTGCCGCCGCTGATGCCGAGGCAGTGCTGAATCTGCTGCTGTTTTAGATCGCAGTCGACCAGCAGGGCGGTTTGTTTGAATTCCCGGGCAAAGCTCAGGGCCAGGTTGATGGCGGTCAAGGTTTTGCCTTCTCCGGATCGGGGGCTGGTAATCATGATGGTGTTGCCCTTGCCCTGCCGGGTGCGTTGCAGGATCTGGGTGCGCAAAATGCGGTAATGCTCCACCTCGGGCAGTTCCGAGCGCAACGCCACGCAGCGATTTTCCACCGCTCGACTCTCGTCTATGGTCACATTCCGCGAGCGGTTGTAATTCGGTGAAATCCAACCGCTTTTGTCATTTTGGGCAGCTTGCTGTAAATCGGCCATTTGTCACTCCATTGAATTGAAAACAGTCGCGGGGCTAGGCCATCCGCCGGCTGAGTTTGGCCCAGAAGACATCCAGATCCATGACGAAGAAATGGAACACCAGCGCCCCGCAGACCAACACTCCCAGC
>CAZKQY010000529.1:0-5012 GCA_964555005.1 uncultured Syntrophotalea sp.
TCTTCCGGATCGGAATGCAGCCCATGTCGCGCCGCGTTTGTCGGCGGACGAGCCGTTGATAGAGATGCACGATGTAATGGTAAGTTACGGCGGAAAATCGGTGCTGAATCAGCTCACCTGGTCGGTCCAGCCCGGCCAGAACTGGCAGATTTCCGGGCCCAACGGGGCCGGTAAGTCGACCCTTTTAAGCTTGGTGTCCGGTGATCATCCCCAGGCCTACGCCAATGACATTCGCCTGTTCGGTCGGCAGCGGGGTACGGGGGAGAGTGTCTGGGAGATTAAGCAGCGGATTGGTTTGCTGTCGACGGCTTTTCAACAGAGCTACCGGGTGGGGGTGACGGCCAAGCTGGCGGTTATTTCAGGATTTTTTGATTCCATCGGAGTGTATGGCCAGTACACGTCCAAACAGCAGGAAATCGCCCTGCAGTGGCTGCAGATTCTGCACCTGGAACAGCATCGGGATACGCCACTGCGCAGCATGTCCTACGGCGAGCAGCGGCTGATCCTGCTGGCACGAGCCATGATCAAACAGCCGCCGCTGTTGATTCTTGACGAACCCTGCCAGGGGCTGGATGATATCAATCGGCAGATGGTACTTAAGCTGGTGGATTATCTCGCTGCCGTCGGTCAGACCCAGCTGCTGTACGTGACCCATCATGGGGAAGACCGGCTGGACTGCATTACCCACCATCTGCAGTTGGTGCCCGCCTCAGGGGGCGGCTATACCGGGCGTATCAGCGCAGGCCGTAATATCCCCCTGCAGTGATCATCAGGATGCGTTGCGAGTCTTAGCCGCGATAAGCCGCCAGCTGCTCCTCCACCTGTTTCCGGTCCTCTTCCTTGTAGGGCCCGACCACCACCAGATGCAGATTGGCGGCGCTGAAATGGGCCTGGGCGGCGCTGAGCATCTGTTCTGGTCGCAGGGCGCAGCTCTCCAGTCGTTCATCCTCCAGACTGCGCAGAAATCCGGTAGTTAATCCCCAGCCGTAACGGGACGAAAGCAGATCAGCGTGGTCTTGGCTGAATTCCAGCTCGTATAGATAGTTGTTCAGTACTCGGGCCAGTTCTCCATCCCCCACCTGCGTCTGGGTCAATTCCTCAAATATAAGCAGCAGTTCCGTTACTGCCGGCAGCAGGTTCTCCGGGGTGACGGCCAGATCGACGGCAAAGGCGCCACATTCGTCAAACAGGGACAGGTTCGCTTCGGCGTTGTAGGTCAGGCCGAGATTTTCCCGCAGTCGCTGCATCAGCCGGGTGGTGCCGCCGCCGGAGAGGATCCGCCGCAGCATGCGCAGGGCCGGGGTGTCGCCATGGTAGCGGCCGGGAACGTGAAAGGCCAGCTGCAGACTCAGTTGGGAATCGGCATCTTCTACCCAGCGGCTGGCCGGTCCGGTGCCGGGCATAATAGCTAAGGGCGTGGGATGAGGCGTCACCGGGCCGGACCAGGCACCGAAGGCTTCGGTTGCCGCAGCCAAGGCAGCGCTTCGGTCGATGCGTCCGGCCAGGGAGATTACCGTGTTGGCCGGCGTGTAGTAACGCTGGTGGTGGTTGCGCAGAGCGGCGGCATCGATGGCCGTGATGGAAGCGGAGGTGCCGATGGTTGACTGGCTTAAGGGATGATTGGGCCACAACAGACTGTTCATCAACAGATCGGGGTTGATGACCTGGCCCTCTTGATTGAGGTCTTCCTGAGCTTCTTCGAGGATAATCTTGCGCTCGGTCTCGATATCGCTGAGCAGGGGGCGCTGTAGCATGGAGGCCAGCAGTTGCAGGCCATCGCCGACATGGTCGGGATGCAGGCGGCTGTGGTAATAGGTTGTTTCGGCATCGGTGGCCGCGTTGATGTTGCCGCCGATGGCTTCAAAGCGGCTTTCCAGATCCTGGCTGGAGGGGTAATCCTGGCTACCGCGAAACAGCATGTGTTCCAGAAAATGGGAGATGCCGGCCAGTTGTGGTTCTTCGTGGCGGCTGCCGATGTTTAGAGAACAGGACATTTCGACGCTGTGAAGATGGGGCATTTCTACAGTGAGCAACCGCAGGCCGTTGGCCAGGGTATCCAGAAAAAATTCAGGCATGTAATCAATATCGCTTTGTAAAAGGGTTGCCGGTCAGATGTCGGCCAAGGTCGATCTTTTAAAGCAGCCGGGCCGCTTCTTTGGCGTGATAGGTGATAATTAGATCGGCGCCGGCCCGCTTCATACCGGTGAGCAGTTCGAGCATCACTCGATCGTGGTCGATCCAGCCGTTGGCTGCGGCGGCTTTGAGCATGGCATATTCACCGGAGACATTGTAGGCGGCCAGGGGCAGGTCGAAATGATCCCGCAGGTCGCGAATGATGTCGAGATAGGCCATGGCCGGTTTGACCATCAGAAAGTCGGCGCACTCCTGCACGTCGAGGGCCGCTTCCCGCAGGGCTTCCCGGCGGTTGGCCGGATCCATTTGATAACTGTGACGGTCGCCGAACTGGGGAGCTGAATCGGCGGCGTCACGAAAAGGGCCGTAGAAGCCGCTGGCGTACTTGACGGCATAGCTCATGATCGGAATGTGGCTGAAATCGTTGGCATCGAGGATTTCACGAATCGCCGCCACCCTTCCATCCATCATGTCGCTTGGCGCTACCATGTCGGCGCCGGCCCGGGCATGGGACAGGGCTTCAGCCGCCAATAGTTGCAGGGTGCTGTCGTTGTCCACATCGCCGTCCTTGATCACTCCGCAATGGCCGTGGTCGGTATATTCACAGAGGCAGACGTCGGTAATCACCGTCAGCTCAGGCAACTCCGCCTTAAGGGCGGCGATGGTGCGTTGAATAATGCCGTCGTCGCTGTAGGCGTTGCTGCCTAAGGCATCCTTTTTTTCCGGCAGGCCAAACAACATGATCGCCGGAATGCCCAGGTCGAAGACCTCGCAGGCCTCTATCACCAGATGTTCGATGGATTGTTGATAGATGCCGGGCATGGAGGGGATTTCCCGGCGAATATTCTGGCCGTGAATGCTGAACATGGGATAGATGAGGTCATCTACCGCCAGGGTCGTTTCACGGACCATGCGCCGCAGATTGGGGGTGCGGCGCAGGCGGCGGGCGCGGTATTCGGGAAAAAACATCGGTAGTCTCCTTATGGTTCCGGTTTTGCCGGGCAAATCGGTCTGAAAATCTGTCTCACGCCCGCTCCTTGCAGTCGCTCAAGACGCAAAGGCGCAAAGTAAATCTAAATAAAAAAAGAAAACGCAAAACGAAAAAGTTTGAAATTCACAAGATGATCGTAAAGAAGGTTGTTGAATAAAAATGATCTTCTTGGCGTCTTTGCGGCTTTGCGTGAGAATAGGTTTCCGGTTTCAGTTTTTTAAAAATATTCTATCAGGGCCTCCACCAATGCTTCGCAAGTCGCCTCATTCGGCACCACATTAACGGTCAAGCCATGTTTTTTGGCGGCCTCTGCGGTCAGCGGGCCGATGGCAGCGATCACAGCTTTATTCAGGCAGTCTACCTCATGAGGGGCCAAAAGGGCCAGGCAGTGCTCGACGGTAGAGGCGGAGGTGAAGGTCACGGCGTCAAGTTGTTCACCGATTAACAGCTGCCGTAGTAGGACTGCACCCTCAGCTGTCGGTTCGGTACGATAGGCGACGGGGGCTTGAACCTTGGCCCCTGATTTACTCAGTTCGGTGCAGAGCAGATCACGGGCGCAGGCCGAACGGGGATAAAGAATACGTTTGCCCCTCAGGTTGCGTTGTTGCAAGAGTTCGATAATGCCTTCGGCCTGATAACGTTGGGGAACCAGATCTGCCCGTAAGCCGTGATTGGCAATAGCGGCGGCGGTTTTGGGACCGACGGCGACGATGGTTACCCCGTGCAGAGCCCGGCCGTCGAGGCCCGCAGTGCCCAGACGTTCAAAAAAGGCCGACACGCCATTGGCCGAGGTGAGAAGCAGATAGTCCGTTGAGGCCAATTCGGCAATGGCTTCATCGAGTTCTTTCCAGGAAACCGGTGGCGCAATCTTTACCGTCGGCAGACAGATCGCCTCGGCGCCGGCGGCCTGCAGTAGTCCGGCCAGCGAGTGGGCCTGGTGCGGGCTGCGGGTGACCAGCACTCGGCGGCCGAAGAGGGGCCGGTTGTCGAACCAGCGCAGCTTGTCCCGCAGTCGTACTACCTCACCCACCACAATCACTGCCGGCGGCTTGAGACCGGCTTCGGTAACTTTCGTTACCACGTCGGCCAGAGTCGCTGTAACCGTTTGCTGTTGCGGTGTGGTACCCCAGCGGATGACCGCTACCGGCGTTTGCGGATCGCGGCCGTTGGTCATAAGCTGTTCGGCGATGAGGGCCAGGTTGGCCATGCCCATGTAAAAGACCAGGGTGCCGACTCCGGTGGCCAGTTTCTGCCAGTCGAGATTGGAGACCTTTTTTAGCGGATTTTCGTGGCCGGTAACCAGCCCCAGGCTGGTGGTAAAGTCCCGATGGGTCAGGGGAATGCCGGCATAGGCCGCTGCGGCGAAGCCGGTGCTGATGCCCGGTACCACCTCAAAAGGCACTCCGGCGGTTACCAGTTCTTCGGCCTCTTCGCCACCTCGGCCGAAGACGTAGGGATCGCCACCTTTGAGACGGGCCACAATCTGGCCTCGCTGCGCCCGCTCTACCAGCAGAGCGTTGATCTGCGGCTGGGGAGTATGGTGCTGGCCGCGGGTTTTGCCGACAAAGATGCGCTCGGCTTCCGGCGGCGCCTCGGCCAGCAGGGCCGGGTTGGCCAGATAATCGTAGATCACTACATCGGCCCGACGCAGACAGTCGCGGCCTTTGACGGTAATCAGGCCCGGATCGCCGGGCCCGGCGCCGATAAGATAGACGATACCTTGTTTCAACTGGTTTCCTTATGATTCATGCTGGCCTCGCAAAAAAGTCTGCTCTACGGGGTTATAGTGCTCAGTGCTCAGTGCTCAGTCCTAAATCCTAAATCCTAAATCCTAAATCCTAAATCCTAAATCCTAAATCCTAAATCCTAAAGCCTAAATCCTAAATCC
>CAZKQY010000530.1:0-2725 GCA_964555005.1 uncultured Syntrophotalea sp.
CCTTCCGGTATCGCCCCGACTGCCAGTGCTACGGCCGCCATGAAGTTGTCCAGCAACGGTTCGCCGCGCAGCAAGCCGGCCAGAAACGTCAGACCGGCAAGGCCGAGGATGATCCAGAGAAGAAGCCCGCTGAAGTGGGCAATTTTCCTGGTCAGAGGCGTTTCCAGCACTTCGGCTCCGGCAATCAGCTCGTTGATGCGGCCGATCTCCGTGTGGTCGCCGGTCGCGACGACTATTCCGCCTCCGGTCCCACAGGTGACGAGCGTTGAGGAATAGGCCATGTTGCTGCGATCGGCAAGCACCGTTTCCTGGGCGAGTCGTTCCGGCTGCTTCTGAACTGGAACGGACTCGCCCGTTAGCGCCGATTCATCGATCTGCAGCTCTCGGGAGCGCAACAATCGCAGGTCCGCAGGCACCTTATCCCCTGACTGCAGTAATACAAGATCTCCGGGGACTAACTCGGCGGCAGCGATTTTTTGTTTTTCTCCTGCCCTCAGGACCGTCGCCACACCCTCCATGGAGCGTGCCAGTGCCTCGATGGCCCTTAACGCCTTGGATTCCTGGATGTAACCGATCATCGCATTGACCAGCACAACACCGAAGATGACCCCACTGTCGACCCATTCTTGTAGTGCAAAGGTGACTGCCGCCGCGCCCAACAGAATATAGATAAGAGGCTGATGAAACTGCAGCAGAAATAAAACCAGGGGGTGTGTGCCTTTCTTCAGCGTGAGGTGATTGGGCCCGAAATGCGTCTGTCTGCTCGCCACCTCAAGCATATCGAGGCCCTTGGAAACGTCTGACTCTAGCAGCGTTGCGACCTCGTCTTGCGGTAAATGATGCCAATGTCTTGAAAGTAAGGTTTTCATATTGGTTCCTCTGGTTAGGTCATGAATTAATCGCAAATAAACTCTGTTCGAACTAGAGTATATGTTAAATCGGGGACCTGACAATCAGGTTTCGTTCTTGTCTGATTAATCGACCTCCTGCTCTTCCGCAAAAGGCGTGAGGAACTTTTTTCCAGACAGCAAAAGCGAGCCAATGGGCATTTTCTTACCTTTATCGTTCTGAATAATCTGCGCCAAAATTCGGCTCACAAAACCTTTGACTTGGCATGCCGCATGTGTAGAATTAATACGACATTAATTTTCTGGAATCGGATTTGCGGTTAGAAAGACAAATGTTTGACCTTTCTAGAAATATATTTAACTTTAAGGGTTGTTAAAGTATATGAAAATGCCTGTGACTACATTTTTATATAAACTTTCTAAATGTAGCTAGACCTTTAATGAAAGCGAGAAAAAGTATGCCTGAAAAAAATGATTTTTATTGTATTCATGAGTCAGGTCACGATCTTCATCTTGGGCACGAAGATCCTACTATTCGTGTTCTGCATCGAATAATTCGTGTTGCAGTAAAGATACTGGCTATACTAATGGTTGTTGTTATTGTATGGGGAATAGGAGATGTAATATATGTTTTATATAATCGAATTATGGAGCCACCCTTTCTTTTGTTGAGCATAAGTGATATTTTTCAAACTTTCGGTGCTTTTTTGGCTGTACTAATTGGGATTGAGATATTTATAAATATAAGTATGTATTTGTCGACGAACGTAATACCAGTAAGATTAGTAGTCGCAACTGGATTGATGGCTGTTGCGCGTAAAGTAATAATCTTTGATTTTGATAAAATATCACCTCCATATGTTTTTGGAGTTGCTGCGGTAGTTTTATCTCTTGGCCTTACTTATTGGTTAATTACAAAGCGAACCTGACAACATGCGCCTCTCGAAAAAAAATAAAGGTCTGTGTTTTTAGGGCGCACTTTATTTAGGGCAATAGGAAACAATAAACACTCTCTGTATTCCCCCCCCGTATTTCGGAAAATCACCACTTATCAGACAGGAAAGGTCCGCCGGGAGAATCGGCGGGCCTTTCGTGTATTTGAGGGTTTGTGAGGATTCCCTATTTCAGTCAAAAACCAATTCTCAAAACAGATGTGAGAATAATGACCAACCCGAAAACTTGAGTGTCATTCTTGTTTTGCTTCCCGATCGCGGGAAAGGTGATGTCGAGATTGGTGAATTCCTCTTTGACGCGCTTTTTGTAAATGCCGTTGCCGGTGTTGCTGGTTTTCTTTTTTGGCGAAGCGTTTTTCTCATTACCGAGATGGTTGGTCATCTCGGCCTGCATGGCTTTCTCTCGCAGTTTTTGGCTCAGTTGTTTCAGAATCCCGGATTCCCCGATGCGGTCTTTCGGATTCGTATAATCCTTCATCAGGGTATCGAGCGGGTCATCGGGTAGTGCTATCAGTTCTTTCCGTGGTTACGAAGTTGTAATCGACCGTGGCTATTTACATAAAATTTTTTCACGCTCTGAGCAGATGGTTTGCGGCTAGACAAAAATTGCCATGCCAGCGGGGTATGTCAACCTTGGGTATGCTTTTGAGCTATAGGCATTGTTTTCTCTTACATCTTTCAACAGCGTTTCTGGATTTTTTGATCCTTCTCTTCGACATCATTTGCCATCTGTTGTCTGAAGGCTATGAGGTTTTTGGTGAGGTCGACATCCTTCAGAGCCAGGATCTGAGCCGCCAGCAGGGCGGCGTTTTTGGCACCGGCTTCGCCGATGGCGGTGGTTGCCACCGGTATGCCGCCGGGCATCTGGACGATGGAATAAAGGGCATCGACGCCATTCAGGGGCCCACCCCCATGGGAATGCCG
>CAZKQY010000531.1:0-5858 GCA_964555005.1 uncultured Syntrophotalea sp.
CCCAAGCCGAACAACCGCACATTTTCGACGAATTCAGGCAGGTTGACGGCTCCTCCACCCGAAGGCACGAAGGCACTGGTTTGGGCCTGGCCATCTGCCGGAAACTGACCCGACTGCTCGGAGGCGAGATCACGGTGCAAAGCGAGGTGGGTCAAGGGAGCAACTTCACCCTCACCCTGCCCATCGGATTTTCCCATGCGGCAGAACCTCAAGGAGAGCCGATCAAGGACTGGGCGGCAAAGGACCTCTCGTCCGAGATTGAGGCACTCGAAACCCACGATAACGATAAGAACACCATCCTCGTTATCGACGACGAGGGAAAGGCACGTAACCTCCTGAAGGATATCTTGACGGATGCGGGTTACCACGTGACCATGGCCCGAAACGGCAAGGAGGGTCTGCGCCTTGCCCTCGAGACCCGGCCCTCAGCAATCACCCTCGACATTCTGATGCCTGAGATGGACGGCTGGGAGGTTCTCCGGGAGCTGAAAGCCTCCGCCGATACAGCGGGTATTCCTGTAATCATCGTATCGGTGAGCGAAGACCGGTTGACGGGCATGGCCCTTGGTGCGGCCGGTTTTGTTGTCAAACCCGTCGAACGAAGCGCTCTTCTGGCAGAGATCGAGAAACTATCGACCGTCCAAACGGTTGACCGCATCCTGGTGGTGGATGACGACCCTGTTGCCCGGGACCATCTGAGGATGATCCTTGGCGGAGAACGCTACCGGGTCGAGACCGCATGCGGAGGAGAGGAAGCACTGGTTCTGGCCACCGCGGATCCGCCCGATGTTATGGTTCTCGATCTGATGATGCCGGATGTCGACGGTTTCACAGTGATTGAGCGGCTGCGCAGGAAGCCCGCCACCCGTGACCTACCCGTCATTATCTTGACCGCCAAGGATCTCACTTCGGCAGAACGTTCCCGGCTGAATGCAGCTGCGCAACGCGTCATCGCCAAAGGATCCATGGACAAGGAATATCTCCTGCACGAGATCAAGTGGGCCCTGGCCATGTTGCAATCTCCCAAATAGCCGCGCAATTGTAATGGCAAGCCGCTTATCCTTGTGGTAGAGGACAACGCCGTTGCATCTTTGCAAATTCGCTCCGCTTTGGAAGAAAATGGTTATGCCGTTCATGCAGCCGGCGGCGGAGAAGAAGCGCTGGCTTTTGTGCGCAAGACGGTGCCTGATGCGATCGTTCTCGATCTGATGATGCCGGGTGTCGACGGTTTCCAGGTATTGGAAAAGGTCCGATCCACTTCCGAAACGGCGACCCTGCCCGTCCTTGTTCTCACGGCCAAAGAGATTACTGCAGAAGATCGAGATCGACTGAGCTATAACAATATCCAGCAGCTCATTCAAAAGGGGAGTGTGGACAGAAACCAACTCGTCGCTTGTATCGGCAGACTGCTGGAAACGCAAGAAAGTCACAACCGCTCTGAGCTGTCCGGACCTGCTTCCGAAAAGGCCGGATCCTTGCCTTCGGCGGCGGACGAAAGAAACGGCGCCGTCCTGATCGTGGAAGACAATCCCGACAACCGGCTTACCCTTGAAGCGATTCTGAACGACATGAGTTGCAGATGCATTGCCGTTAAAGATGGTGCACAGGCGGTCAAGGCGGCAAAGGAAATCCGCCCCGGTTTGATCTTGATGGATATGCAATTGCCCATTCTCAATGGCCTTGACGCGACACGGCAGATCAAAGCCGATCCCTCGCTGGGACATATCCCGATTGTCGCTCTGACAGCCAGAGCCATGAAGGGCGATCGAGAGAGTTTCCTGGCCGCTGGCTGTGACGATTATCTCTCAAAACCGCTCGATCCTGACGCGGTGAAAAAAATCGTGAAAAAGTGGGTGGAGGCGCCCGGCAACGGTTAAAATGCAGAGGATTCTCAAATAGCCATGATTGAAGAAGTGTCAACGCTTTTGCTGGTGGATGATAACCCGGATAATCTTTTTATTCTGCAGCAGGTGATCAATCAGCACCTGCCACAATGTGAAGTGGCAACGGCTCTCAGTGCCCGAAAGGGCCTGGAGATAGCCGCCGCAAGGCCCCTGGACGGTGCATTGATCGACGTGCAGATGCCCGAAATGGATGGCCTTGAGATGTGCCGACATCTCAAGGCCGATGATTCAGGAACGGATCGGGTTCCTGTCATTCTCATTACCGCACATCGTTCCAGTTCGGAAGAAAAAGCCGAGGGACTGGAGGCGGGAGCTGTCGATTTTATTGCCCGCCCTATTGACAATGTGGAGCTTGTCGCTCGGATAAAAACCATCTTGCGGATGAAGCGGGCAGAAAGGGCGCTGCAAAAAAGTGAACAAATGCATCGGGCCATTCTTGGAACAGTGCCGGACATGATGTTTCGGATCCGTAAAGATGGAGTTTTTCTTTCATTTTTAGCGGGAAAAGATTACAAGCCGGCATTAGCTCCAAGTGAATTCTTGAATAAAAAGGTGCAGGAGGTATTGCCGGAAGAAATTGGCTCCCAGACCACGCACCTTGTGAAAAAGGCACTAGAAACCGGGCAAATGCAACTAATGGAATATCAGCTTCCAGTCCGGTTGCCGAATGGTCCTCTGTGCGACTTCGAATCTCGGATGGTTGTCAGCGGAGAAAATGAGGTCCTAGCTATTGTACGTGACATTACCGAACGCAAGCAATCGGAAAAAGCTCTGCTTGAGAGTGAAGAGAAATACAAGAAACTTTCCCAGCAATTCCAGACCCTGCTTGACGGCATCCCTGATGCTCTGTGTCTGCTGTCCCCAGAACTCGAAGTTGTCTGGACCAATAAGGGCGCTTTCCAGTACGTGAATGGAAAAATTGATAAACTGGCTGGACAAAAATGCTATAAGCTTTGGCAAAACCGATCTGTTCCCTGTGAAGAATGCCCGGCAATCAGAAGCTTTCAGACAGGGAAAAACGAAGAGGCTATCGTAACCACACCCGACAAGAAGGTCTGTGGCATCAAGGTCTTTCCTCAAAAAAATGAAGAGGGAAAGGTCATCAACGCTATTGTTTTGGCCAGCGACATCACTGAAAAAGTCAAAATGCGCGAAGAAGCCGCCCAGGCAAATCGACTGGCCTCGCTGGGCGAACTTGCCGCCGGCGTGGCTCACGAAATCAACAACCCGAATGCATTGATTCTACTGAATACACCGGTGCTAAAGGAGGCTTGGGCCGATGCCACCTCCATCCTTGATGTCCACTGCCGGGAAAATGGGGATTTCATGCTTGGCAGACTGAAATACTCAAGAATGCGTGAGGTACTGCCGTCCCTGCACTCGGAAATACTGGATGGCGCCAATCGCATCAAACGGATTGTGGAAGATCTGAAAGATTTTGTCCGCCAGGAAGGTTCCGGCCACGCAGAGGTCATAGACCTGAATGAGGTTGTGCAGACATCGGTAAGACTTGTCGCCAATGCAATTAAGAAATCAACAAATAATTTCGTGTCAGTATATGGCGAAAAATTGCCCGGAATAACCGGAGACTTTCGTCGGATTGAGCAGGTGGTAATCAACCTGATTCTGAACGCATGTCAGGCGCTTTCGGAAAAGGACAAAGGGATCTTCATTTCAACCTGCTTCGATGAGGCCAGGGGGATAAACATACTCGAGGTCCGCGACGAAGGTGTTGGAATTGCCCCGGGAAACCTGCCTTATATAAGAGATCCCTTCTTTACCACCAGACGGGAGGTCGGTGGAACAGGCCTTGGCCTTTCGGTTTCTACCCGTATTGTGCATGAGCATGGCGGAAGACTCGATTTCAGCTCGACTCCCGGAAAAGGGACAACCGTTACTCTTGCCTTGCCCGTCTGTCAGGAGGTTGATACTCAATGAAAGAGATCTTGTACCCATCTTTGCCTTTGTTGATAGTAGATGATGAAAAACCCTGGCTACAGAGCTTTTCCTTCACATTGGAGTATTCGGAAGGCATCAACCACGTCATTCACTGTCAGGACAGCCGTGAGGTCATGGGAATTCTCTCCCGGCAGAAGGTCAGTGTCATACTTCTGGACCTTACGATGCCACACCTCTCAGGAGAAGAACTCCTTTCAATGATTGTCCAGAACTATCCCGAGATTCCTGTGATCATCATCACAGGAATGAACCAGGTTGAAACCGCAGTTGAGTGCATGAAGTCCGGGGCATTCGACTATTTCGTCAAGACCGCTGAAAGGGAACGCCTTATCGCGGGAATCCGCCGCGTCCTTTCCCACCTGGAACTGCAACGCGAATGCCGCGACCTAAAAACCCGTTTTTTGTATGACAAACTGGAAAACCCCGACGCTTTTTCGGAAATCGTCACCAGAAACAGGAAAATGCATTCCCTTTTTCGATACATCGAGGCTGTAGCGAGCAGTAGTGAACCCATACTGATCACCGGAGAAAGCGGCGTCGGCAAGGAGTTGGTGGCCAGGGCCATTCAAAAAATCAGTCGTCCCAATGACCCTTGGGTGGCGGTAAACGCGGCAGGTCTCGATGACAATGTTTTTTCTGACACCCTTTTCGGGCACACGAAAGGTGCTTTCACCGGGGCGGAGCAGGTCAGGTCAGGAATGATTGATCAGGCAAGCTCCGGTACCCTTTTTCTCGATGAAATCGGCGACCTGAGCCCCGTTTCTCAGGTAAAACTTCTAAGACTTTTGCAAGAAGGCGAATTCTTTCCTCTTGGCAGCGACAAGCCAAAAAGGATAAACGCGCGGTTGGTTTTTGCAACGAATCAAGATCTGGAGACAAAGCAATCGTCCGGCAAGTTCCGTAAGGATCTGTACTACAGGCTCTGTGCACACCATGTGTACATTCCGCCCCTTCGGGAGCGTCTGGAAGACATACCTCTTTTATTGGACTTTTACCTTGAGGAAGCTGCACAGTCGCTTGGGAAGAAAAAACCAACGCCCCCAAAGGAGCTTTCGATCCTTCTCTCCACCTATCACTTCCCCGGCAATGTTCGAGAGTTGAGAGCCATGGTTTATAATGCGGTTAGCGTTCACCAAGCCGGAAAACTATCCATGGATTTATTCAAAAAAGCCACAGGAAAGTCCAACCACGTTGAAGGCGCCGCATCGAATGATGCGAAAAGAATAACGCCGAACCGCGATCTGTCATTTCATTTCTCAGATACCCTGCCTACCCTTGGGGAAGCTGCGAACCTTCTGGTCGTCGAAGCCATGAAACGTTCAAACGGCAATCAAACGATTGCGGCAAGACTTCTTGGAATATCCCAACCGGCCTTAAGCAAGCGGCTCAAGAAGTTAAACTGGTAATCTCTCCCCAAACGTCATAGCTAAAGTTATGCCCATCGCTATGGTTATGACGCTCCTTACCCCCCCATTTTACAGTTTTCAGCAAAAAACACCTGTTACCAGCAAACTTTGGTTATACCCTTTTGCCTCATTGAAACCATGCCGCTCTGCAAATAATTTCCAGCAATATCAATAAATTGTAGTACATCGTTTTCCCTTGGCACTCAATTTGCCAAAGCTATAACAGGCAAGGCATGGCATTTTTTCATAAGAATGAGGGAGGAAATGGACTCAAAAAATGTTCTGGTGTTGGATTCTGAAACGGAGACCTGCCTGAAAATCACCTTCTTGCTCAAACTGGCCGGATGCCTAGTGACAACAAGAAAAGATGCAAGAGAAGTGATCAACTTGATAGAGACATCCCAAAACACTTCCCAACAATTCGACTTGTTGCTTATAAGCAATTATACGCCCTACATATCCAACCCTAAAATTTTTATCGAAATCATAAAGAGCCTCTTGCATAAGTCTTTTTTTGTAGGCATCAGCCCTTGGCCAAGGCAAGGTTGGCCCTTGTTTTTTCAATAAAAGGTCATACAGGGCAATCTGA
>CAZKQY010000532.1:0-4247 GCA_964555005.1 uncultured Syntrophotalea sp.
GAACAGGCCCTGGAGATCACCGAGGTGCTGGTGCGCAGCGGCGCTATCGACGTGCTGGTGGTCGACTCGGTCGCTGCCCTGGTGCCACGGGCCGAAATCGAAGGGGAAATGGGGGACTCTCACATGGGTTTACAGGCGCGCCTCATGTCCCAGGCCCTGCGCAAACTGACCGGCACCATCAGCAAATCAAACTGTAGCCTGATCTTCATCAATCAGATCCGAATGAAGATCGGCGTTATGTTCGGCAACCCGGAAACCACCACCGGCGGTAACGCCCTCAAGTTCTACGCGTCAATACGCATGGACATCCGCCGCATCGCCGCCCTCAAACAGGGCCAGGATGTCATTGGCAACCGTACCCGGGTTAAGGTGGTCAAGAATAAGGTCGCGCCCCCCTTTAAAGAAGCGGAATTCGACATCATGTACGGCGAGGGTATCTCCCGCGAAGGGGATCTGGTTGACCTCGGTGCAGCCCACGACGTCATCGACAAGAGCGGCGCCTGGTATTCCTTTGGAGGCGAGCGCATCGGTCAGGGTCGAGAAAACGCCAAACAATTTCTACGCGAGCACCCTGACATGGGCCAGCTTATTGAACGAAAACTCTTTGAAAACTTCGGTCTGGCAGCACCTGCCGCCGTTGCAGCAGGTACAGACCATGGAACTGAATGAAATCCTCACAATAGCTCTTAAAGCCAAGGCTTCGGATATCCACATCAAGCCCGGGTTGCCGCCCATCTACCGTATCGATGGCGCCCTGCGGCCGCTACCCAAAGCCGACAGGATCAGCGCCGACGACACCCGGAAGATGGCCTTTGCCATCATGAGCGAAAAACGCCGGCGTCACTTTGAAGACACCCACGAAATCGATATGGCCTATGGTGTCCCCGGCCTGGGCCGATTTCGTGCCAATGTTTTCAGCCAGCGCGGCAGCATCACCATGGTGTTTCGCGTCATTCCCTTTACAATCCCCAAACTAGATGACCTGGTCCTGCCGCCGATAATCAAGAAGATAGCTATGGAGCACCGGGGACTGGTATTGGTTACCGGTGCCACAGGTTCCGGTAAATCAACCACCCTTGCGGCTATGATCGACCACATCAACAGCGAGCGCACCGTACACATTATCACCGTAGAGGATCCGATCGAATTCCTTCACAAGGACCGCAAGTCGATTATCAATCAACGGGAAATCGGCAGCGATACAGAAAGTTTTCCCACCGCCCTTAAATATGCCCTGCGCCAGGACCCGGATGTGATCCTGGTCGGCGAAATGCGCGATCTTGAGACGGTAGAAACGGCCCTGCACGCCGCCGAGACTGGCCATCTGGTGCTGGCCACTCTGCATACCGTCGACGCACCGGAATCGATCAACCGCATCATTTCGGTATTTCCGCCCCATCAGCACCGCCAGATTCGCTCCCAGTTATCCGGCATTCTCAAGGCAGTCATCTCCCAGCGACTGGTACCGCGAGCCGACGGCAAGGGCCGGGTTCCAGCCGTGGAGGTTATGGTTTCCACTGCCCGTACCCGTGACCTCATTGACGACCGGGAAAAAACCAAACTGTTGCGAGACACTATTCAACAGGGTTACGTTTCCTACGGCATGCAGACCTTCGATCAGTCGCTGATGACACTTTACAAACAAAAACTTATCAGCTTTGAGGAAGCCCTACGCCAAAGCTCTAACCCCGACGACTTTAAGCTCAAGGCCTCCGGCATCTCCTCTACCTCCGATTTAAGTTGGGATGCTTTCGAACAGCCTCACGAACCAACCCAAGAAAACAAAGCGGAACTACCGCCCGAGATTAATGACCAGGAATGACGCCTTCAATGCTGCACTGCGGTTATTGAAGACCCGCGAACGCAGCGAAAAAGAACTAGCGTCAAGATTGCAACGCAAAGGCTTTGAGGCGGAGGTCATCGTCGCCACGGTGGACCGCTGCCGGGAATACAGCTATATTGATGATGCTCGCTTTGCCCGCTGCAAAGCCCGCCAGTTGCTTACCAGCGGCCGGGCCGTTGGTGGGCGATTGCGACGGGAGTTGCAACTTGCAGGTGTTGGCGAAGAACTTGCCGAGCAAACCCTGGCAGAACTGAAAGAAGACTTCAGCGAAGAAACGCTGCTTGCCGAATTGCTCGAACGACGCTTTGCTGCCTTTGACTATGGCCAGGCTGACGACCGGGAAAAACGCCGGGTCGTCAATTATTTTTTACGCCGGGGCTTTGCCTTGGCGATGATCATGAACCAATTAAAAAAGCAGGTTTGACCGACAGCCCCCATGCTCTTAAAGCAACGGCCAGCACCGGACAAGCTCCTATGAAAACAGGCCCTTTCCTCGGGCAATTAATCGACTTGAAAGGTAACAGAGACCGCTCATGCTCACAGCCAATGAAATCCGCAGCCGCTTTTTGCGCTATTTCGAGGAGCGTAACCACACTCTGGTCGCTTCCTCACCGCTGATCCCCCACAACGATCCGACCCTGCTGTTCATCAACGCCGGTATGAACCAGTTTAAGGATGTCTTTCTCGGCCGCGAAAAACGTGACTACGTACGCGCCTCCTCGGCACAGAAGTGCGTGCGGGCCGGCGGCAAGCACAACGACCTGGAAAATGTCGGCCGTACCGCCCGCCACCACACATTTTTCGAGATGCTTGGCAACTTCTCCTTTGGCGACTATTTCAAGGAAGACGCCATCCGCTACGCCTGGGAGTTTCTTACGGTTGAGATGAAACTACCTGTCGACAAGTTGTGGATTACTGTCTTCCAAGATGACGATGAAGCTTTCGCCATATGGCGTGATCAGATTGGCCTGCCGGAAGAGCGGGTCATTCGCATGGACGAAAAAGACAACTTCTGGTCCATGGGCGACACCGGTCCCTGCGGCCCCTGCTCGGAGATTCACATCGATCAGGGCGAATCGATGTCCTGCGGTCCGAACTGCGGCATTGGAAGCTGCGACTGCGACCGCTATCTGGAGCTGTGGAATCTGGTCTTCATGCAGTTCGACCGCAGCGCCGACGGCGTACTGACCCCGTTGCCGAAACCCTCCATCGACACGGGCATGGGTCTGGAGCGCATCGCCGCCGTGGTTCAAGGAGTACAGAGCAACTACGACTGCGACCTGCTACGGGGAATCATCGCCTACATTGAGAAACTGGCCGGCAAGAAGTACGGTGACGACGAAGAACAGGACGTCTCCATGCGGGTCATTGCCGACCATAGCCGAGCCACCGCCTTTCTCATCGCCGACGGCGTGCTGCCCAGCAACGAAGGGCGCGGCTACGTGCTGCGACGCATCATGCGCCGGGCTGCCCGCCATGCCAAGATGCTCGGTTTTACGGAACCGGTCCTGTTCCGCAGCACCGTATTCGTCCTGGAATCGATGGCCGAGGCCTACCCGGAAATGGTCCAACGCACCGATTACGTGGCCAAAGTAGTCAAGAACGAAGAGGAACGCTTCATCCAGACTCTGGACAACGGCCTGCGCATCCTGACCGACGAGGTTGCTCATCTACAACGGCAGAAGCAGACTGTCCTTCCCGGTAAAATAGCCTTCCGCCTCTACGACACCTTCGGTTTTCCCCTCGACCTGACCGCCGACATCGTAGCCGCCGAGGGTTTCACCATCGACGAAGCCGGTTTCAACAGCGCCATGGAAGAGCAGCGTCGCATGGCCCGCGAGCACTGGAAAGGCTCCGGCGAAGAAGCAATTTCCGGCATCTACCAGTTGCTGATCGAAGAAGGCCTGCGCAGCGAATTCACCGGCTACGACCAGCTCACCGGCAACGCTGAGATCGTAGCCATTCTACAGGACGGTCAGCCGGTGACCCAGGCAGATCAGGGCAGCGAAGTAGAGATTATCACCGCTGCTACCCCCTTCTACGGCGAATCTGGCGGCCAGACCGGTGATCGGGGCGAACTGACCACGGCCGCCGGCAAAATGGTGATCAACAACACCAAGAAGCCCTTGCCGGAACTGACTGTGCATGTCGGCAAGATCGTATCCGGAAGAGTCGCCAAAGGCACCAACGCCGAACTAAAGGTCGATGAGGCCCTGCGCCAGGCCACCGCCCTCAACCACACGTGTACCCATATTCTGCAAAAGGTGCTGATAGAAACCCTCGGTGAGCACGTTCAACAGGCCGGCTCGCTGGTGACCCCCGAGCGACTGCGCTTTGACTTTATTCACTTCTCGGCCCTGACCGCTGAAGAGCTTGCCCAGATCGAGGCACAAGTCAACCGGCG
>CAZKQY010000533.1:0-4572 GCA_964555005.1 uncultured Syntrophotalea sp.
TGCCCTTGCCGAGATGATCAAGAACCGTCTGAGAACCGCTTTCAAGGCCGAGTTGCAGCATAGAACAACCGGCGGCAGCCAAGTTATCGACCAGCTGAGGCTCTGCCAGCGCTGCTTCAAAACGGACAAAACCGTACCAGGACAAACCAGCCAACTCCTCGCGACGGGCCGCAAGAGCTTGCAAGACGGGCACAGGCAGGGCATTGTCGGTAAAATGAAAATGCCGTACCTGCCATCGGTCAGCCAGGGCCAGTAACAGATCGGGCACCTCCGACGGCACACAACTGCAATAAGGATGAGTCGGGGCAACAGCTTCAGGACAAAATAGACAACGTTGCCAATAGCAGCCCCGCGAAGCAGTAACCGGCAAGACCGGCTCGGGACTTAAATAGGCCGCAACAGGCAAACCACTAAAATCCGGTTCGAAAGACAAACAGCTGCTATCTTCGAGAAAAAACCTCTGAGTCTCCCCCCCCTGGGCCAACTGCAACAAAACCTCTTCACCAGGACCGAATACCAGGTGATCGAAGGGAGCCAGCGCATCCGTTACCTGTTCCAGCTCAGTCCGCCAGGAAGTCAGCATACCACCGCCGGCCACCAGTTTAACTTCCGGTAGAGCGCGGCGCAGCATCCCCGCCAGCTCAAAAGCCGGCAACAGCTGGTGGCGATAGTTTATAGATAAAGCGATAAGGCGGGGCCGGCGGGCCACAACCGCCGGCAACAACTCCTTTACAAAATAACCGGCGAACAACGTTGAGATCTGGCCGGTGGCGAACTGTTGCAGATCGTGCAGAGAAAATTCCAAACGGCCCTCATGCCTATAATCGCCGAGGGTTAATCGCTCATCGCCCCCACTGCCACGATAAACACTCAAAGCCGTATTCAGATGTTGCACAGCCGTTTGATACCGGGCAAAAGAATGGCAAGCAGCAGGAGAAGTAAGCAGAGACCAGGACCGTACGACATGCTTCAGAGCCCGGCGCAGAGCTGTATTTGCAGATACCGGAGCCATTGCGGCCAATTGATCGGGCTGCAGCAGAAAATGGTAGGCAGCCAGATTGGCATCAAGAATCTGGACCTCTAGCCCCTGCCGACGCAAATAGCCGAAGAGCACGGCCAACCCCAGGGGCGGGCCGGAAGGCTTTGCTGCCGGTGGCTGCAACAACAACACGGACAGACTTTCAGTCATTGCGGCGACCGACACCCAACCAGGTCACCAGGGCCAGCAGCATGAACCCGACGTCCCGCAGCAGAGCCAACTGAGCACTGGTATGTCCTTCGCCGGCGGGCCGGAAACAGCCGCAGTCAATATCGAAGCCGCGCAGAAGAACGGAAACCAAAGCGACAATAAATACCGCATTCATCCCGGCGATCAACAACACAGCCGGACGCACTTGACGTCCAAACAACAACAGCAGACCGGCAGCCAGTTCAACATACGGCAACACGCCGGCCACCAAAAAATTGAGCTGATAGGGCAACAGTTGATAATTAGCCACACTACCGGCAAAAGCCACCACGTCCAGCGCCTTGACCAGTCCGGCATAACAAAAAATAGCGCCTAGCAACAAACGGCTGCTATGATAAATAATGCTGCGCCAGTTTGTCATGGTTGCGCCCCCTCGACGGGCAGCCCGGCATCCCGCCATTCAGGGAAACCTCCCTCAAAGACCCGTACTTGTCGATAGCCTGCGGCCATCAACTCTTCGGCAAGCACAAAAGAGTCATTGCAGTCGTATCCGCTGCAATAAACGATGAGCGGCGTACTCAAGGGCACCTCGGCCTGCAAAGCGGCCACCCCGGCCACCTCTTCCCCCTTGGGCAGAGAACGGGCACCGGGCAGATGTCCTTCGAAAAAAGCCGTCCGGCTGCGGGCATCAATAAGCAGGGTCGTCGAACCCTGTAATGCCCGCACCTCGTCCAGTTCCACCGGCAAAGGCAGAATCATTTCAGCTGATCTATCAACGGTTGTCGATACCGGATTCAGAGTCTGACCAGAGAACACCCGCCAAAGCAACTGACTGTTGACCGCCAGACCGACACCAACAGCCAACAGGGCAATAAGCAGCGCTCGCCGCAGATCACACCAAAGCATTCTTCCCTTGACCTTTTTACTCATCGGGCGATTCTGCCAACTCGGGAGCAAAGGAGCACACCATCTCCCGCAGACGGCCGTTCTCCGTTTCAAGCCGGGCGAGACGCTGGTTGCATTCGGTGACCACCGCGTCCAGCTCTTCGATGAGACGAGCTTGGTGGGTAAAGCGGATTTCAAGTTCATTCAAACGTTCATCTAATTGCGACATGTTCTTTTCCTTTGACAGGTTAATACTGTTCTTGGGTTAATTGCAGCTGTCCTCTTGTTACGCGTCCGATCGCCATGCTAGCAGAACCTCGAAGTCCCGGCAACAAGGAGAACTCATCGTCAAGAAAGTGTGTTTGCGCTACGCCACCAAGTCGACCAGCAACAAACCGGCCTCCTTTCAGATCCTTTCTTGCGACCTGCAGGGCCCTTCCCTAAACCTGATTTTTCTCTGGACCTTTACCCTAGCGATGGCTACCCTGTAGCTGACAGCCCTTAATACACTGATGGCGGCACCTCCTAACCTCCCTGAACCCGTAACCACGACAAGTAAATACTCATCATGATTTCCCGCACCAACAAAACTCGGCTGTTCATCTATCTGAGCATTTTCATTCTGGTAATGCTCATCGGCACCTTTGGCTTTATGCTGGTTGAGCAGTTGCCCCTGATTGATGCCGCCTATTTCACAATGGTAACTATCGCCACTGTCGGCTACGGAGACATTGCCCCCGCCACCACTACCGGCAAAGGGCTGGCTATTGTTTTAATCTTTGCCGGCGTCGGCACCTTCCTAAGTTTACTGGCCAATGCCACCGAGATCTTTATCGAACGCCATGACAACCAGATCCGCTTACAAAAACTGCAGATGGTGATCGGTCTTTTTTTCAGTGAAGCGGGAACCGAACTGATGCGTTTCTTTGCCGCAGCTGATTGCCACCGCGACGACTTGGAACAGGTTCTGAAGTTGAACAATAACTGGAATACCAGCAACTACCAGCAAGCTCTAAAAAGACTCGATCAGCACCTGTATAAAGTTGAGGTCGAAAAGATCGACATCGTCAAACTGCGCGAGTTTATCGGTAAGCAAACCCAATTACTAGTACGCTTAATAGAGAGCCCTTACATGCTGGAGCACGAAACCTTTACCGACCTTCTCATCGCCATCATGCATCTCAAAGAAGAATTGCAGCACCGAAAAGATATTGGCGACCTACCAGAGAGCGACAATGACCATCTACGCGGAGACATACGCCGCGCCTATTCGCAACTGGTACGGCAATGGCTGATCTATGTACAACATCTGCAACACAACTATCCTTTCCTTTTTTCCCTTACTCTGCGAACCAACCCCTTTGATCGCAACGCTTCGATCATTGTGCGTTAGCAAATCAATCCTGCCAGTTCTTGCGCCCGCTCTTGGTTTCCGAACGCTGGCGTTTCTGCTGCAAGCGCCGCTCACGGGCAGCGCGACCCGGCCGAGTGGCAATCCGCTTTACCGGCCGACGCCGTAGGGTTTGCAAACGTTCTTCAAGGCGTTGCAAAGCCCTTTCCAGGTTCCGCGGCTGAGACCGCTCCTCGGCGGCCACTACTAGAATTCCGGTGGGCAGATGTTTAATCCGCACCGCCGATTCGGTTTTGTTTTTTTTCTGACCTCCGGGACCTGAAGCTTTAAAAAAGGTGATAGCCAAATCCTTACGGTTCAACAATGCCCTGCCTCCTGCAGAAAGATGGTATTTTTCTACCAGTCATGTTAGAAGAAATGCATCGCCAACGCAACGGTTCCCCCAATCGCATCTACCCCTGCAGGAGACCGCTATGAAATATTTTGCCCTAACTATCATCGGCCGCGACCATCCCGGCATCGTCGCCCGAGTGACGAAAATCCTGCTTGAGCTCGGCTGCAATATCGCCGATTCAAGCTGTAGCATTCTCGGCGGCCAGTTCGCCATGATCCTGATTATATCCCATCCCCAACTCGACTCACTGGAAAGTTTTGCAGATGCCTTCGAACCGCTGGAGCAGGACGGACTATCGGTCTTTCTCCGCACCCTGCAACCCGGCGGCGAAGCAACGCCAAACCTGCAGGGCGAACTCTGCCTGATCTCGGTCTACGGTTCCGACAAGCCGGGCATCATCTATCCGGTGGTCAGGGAATTGGGTGATCGGCAAATCAATATCACCGATCTCAATACCAAACTGGTTGGATCACCGGAGCGGCCGGTCTATGTGATGATGATCGAAGCCGTTTTACCACCCGACATTCCCCTCGAAAAATTGGCTGCGGCAATGAACAAATTAAAGGCTAAACTACAGGTCGACATCACGGTGCGCGACATCTCACCGGTGGAGCTGTAAACCAATGGCTGTCCGCGAAATTCTCTGTTATCCCGATCCGCTGTTGAAAATGATTTGTGAACCGATCGCTGAACTGAATCAAGAATGCGACACCCTGGTTCAGGACCTGCTCGACACCATGCTCACCTCCGGCC
>CAZKQY010000534.1:0-2552 GCA_964555005.1 uncultured Syntrophotalea sp.
TTCGATGGCGTCAAGGGTTTCGCTCAGAGGGCCGATCTGGTTTTTTGATCAGAATCGAGTTGGCGATGCCCTTGTCGATGCCTTCCTGCAGAATTTTGGTGTTGGTGACGAACAAGTCGTCGCCAACGATCTGGATGCGCTTGCCGAGTTTTTCGGTAAGCAGCTTCCAACCGTCCCAGTCGTTTTCGGCCATGCCGTCTTCGATGGAGATGATCGGGTAGCGATCGACCAGGTCAGCGTAAAAATCGACCAGTTCAGCCGGGCTCTTTTTGGGTTGAGCTTCGTTTTCGAGCAGGTACTGACCGTCTTTAAAGAGTTCGGAGGCCGCTACATCGAGAGCCAGCAGCACGTCTTCGCCTGGTTTGTAGCCGGCGGCCTTAATCGCTTCCATGATCACTTCCAGGGCTTCTTCATTGCTCTTCAAGTCAGGGGCGAAACCGCCCTCATCACCGACGGAGGTGTTGTAGCCGCGGCCCTTGAGGACTTTTTTTAGAGCATGGAAAATTTCGGTGGACATGCGCAGAGCTTCGCGAAAGCTGTCGGCCCCCACCGGCATGATCATGAATTCTTGAATGTCGACATTGTTATCGGCATGGGCGCCGCCGTTGAGAATGTTCAGCATCGGCAAAGGCAGTTCACGAGCGTTGGTGCCACCAATATATTGGTAAAGGGACAGGCCAACCTCTTCAGCGGCGGCTCGGGCACAGGCCACGGACACGCCGAGCAGGGCGTTTGCACCCAGGTTGCATTTGGTTTCAGTACCGTCCAGATTGATTAGTTTCTGATCGATGCCGACCTGGTCGGTGACTTCCCAGCCAATTAACGCTTCGGCAATGATTTCATTGACGTTGGTGACGGCTTTTTGGACGCCTTTGCCAAGGTAGCGGGACGGGTCGCCGTCGCGCAATTCCAGGGCTTCCCGTTCACCGGTTGACGCACCGCTTGGTACGGCGGCTCGACCCATAACGCCGCTTTCCAGGCTGACCTCGACTTCAATGGTGGGGTTCCCTCGCGAATCCAGAATCTCCCGGGCATAAATATCGACGATTTCACTCATGACAATCCCCTTTTATTTAAATAAAAAAATACTTCAACCAACGAACACACAAGAGCGTATATATAACACAAGATGAGTAAATTGAAAGAAATTTTTCCCTTCTTAGTATTGGGCTCAGTGCAAAAAGGATTGATTTTACACGGTGGCAATGCTATGAAGAAGCCAGCAACTTCACCCAAAAAAGGACACTTTTTTGAGTAACGGAATTAGCCGAGGGAATTTTAGTGCCGACGATCAACAATTGGCCAATCTTCTGTTCGGGCAAGCAAATAAACATCTTAAGCAGATCGAAAAAACCCTGGGAGTCTCCATCAACTCCAAGGGTTTCGATCTTTCTATTCAGGGCGATTCGGCTCAGGTTGAGTTGACTCAGCGTCTGCTGGGGGAGCTGTATGGCCTGTTGCGTCAGGGTTATCCTCTCTATCCCACCGATATCGAATATGCGGTGCGGATTCTTAGCGCCGATTGTCGGGCGCGCCTCGGTGAGATTTTTCTCGACACCATCTGTGTTTCCGCCCGTAAAAAGCGCATTACGCCAAAAAGCTTGGCTCAGAAGAACTATATCGACGCCATTCGCGACAACGATGTGGTGTTCGGTATCGGTCCTGCCGGCACCGGTAAGACCTATCTGGCCATGGCTATGGCCGTCTCCTTTTTACTTAAAAAGGAGGTGGCCCGCATTATTTTGGTGCGGCCGGCGGTGGAGGCCGGCGAGCGGCTCGGTTTTTTACCCGGCGATATCGCCGAAAAGGTTAATCCTTATCTACGGCCTCTGTATGATGCTTTATTTGATATGATGGAGTATGAAAAAGGTCAGGAACTGATCGAGAAGGGAGTCATTGAGGTGGCGCCTTTGGCTTTTATGCGTGGTCGCACTTTGAACGATGCTTTTGTAATTCTCGATGAGGCACAGAATTCTACCGTTGAACAGATGAAGATGTTTTTGACCCGATTAGGTTTTGGCAGCCGGGCGGTAATTACCGGAGATATTACCCAGATCGACCTGCCGGTTGCGCGGAATTCCGGTTTGGTCGACGCCACCCGTGTATTGCGCGGTACTGACGGGATTTTTTTCACGCATTTTACTGATCGTGACGTGGTTCGGCATCCCATCGTCCAGGCTATTGTACAGGCCTATCAGCGTTCTTCTTCTGCCGCGGAACAGCGTCAATCCAGCGCCTCCGACACTAGAAAGACTAATGGCCAGTAACGAGCGTAAACAGGAAGGCGCTTCCCGTAAGGGCCGGCGTTCTTTTATCCTGCATCCGTCTATCAAGGAAATTTTTTCCGATCATCAGCAACAATATTTGCTCATGATTCTTCTGGCCCTTGTTCTGACGGTTATTATTATCCCGAAGGGTGGGTTCGTCCCGGACTATTATTCTCCTGGCGATATAGCGTCGAGGAATATCAAAGCGCCTCGGGATATGTTGATTCCCGATCAGCCCTTAACGGAGGCGAAGCGCCAGGCCGCGGCTCAGGCTGTTTTGCCTCT
>CAZKQY010000535.1:0-7624 GCA_964555005.1 uncultured Syntrophotalea sp.
ACAAAACCGAAAAAATGAAAAGTGGAAACTTGTTATTTTTTGCATGATTACAACTAGTTACAAGAGTTTTAGTTTTTACGATGCCATCAAAAAAGAGTAGGCAGGAAAAGGTGCCCCAACTCCTTGCCCTGCGTTTTCCCTGCGCTACGCAGACGTTTTGCGGTCGGGAAAAACTCGCTGCGCTCAAATATTTTCCCGCCTGATCGCAAAATGTCCACTTCGCTTCGGCTGCGTCACAGGGGTTTTGGGTCAAAAGCTTAGTCTCCCCCGCGAAGTTTTACTCGGAATTGTCACCAAACTGATTTTAAAACCTACCGTAAGCGGAAAAATTCATGTCTAAAAATCAACATTCCTCTCGTTTACTCGGCGTTGACACCGGCGGCACCTTCACCGATCTGGTACTTTTCGATGGCAGCGAGGTATGCACTTATAAACTTCCCTCGACTCCCGATGATCCGTCCCGGGCCGTGCTCGAAGGAGTGCGTCATTTGCTTGGTGATGAGCAGGCGTTGGTTTTTCACGGTTCGACGGTGGCGACCAACGCCTTGCTGGAAGGCAAAGGGGCGAAGGTGACGCTGGTGACCACCTCCGGTTTTGGCGATTTGCTGCAGATCGGTCGTCAGCATCGGGCGCAGCTTTACGCATTGCAGCCCGCCGGGCGGACCAGTCTGGTGCCGGCTGAGGGGGTGGTGGAGGTGAAAGAGCGGGTGCTGGCTGACGGCTCGGTGGAGTTGGGCTTAAGTGAAGCAGAGATCGGCCGGGTGGTTGATGCCGTCAAGGCGACGGACTGCGAATCGGTGGCCCTCTGCCTGCTGCACTCCTATGCTAATCCGCAGCACGAAGCGCAGCTGGCGCAGGCCCTGCTGGCTGCCGGTTGTCGGGTGTCCGCCTCGCACAGGGTGTTGCCTGAGTATCGCGAGTTTGAGCGGGCCTCGACCACGGCGGTGAATGCTGCGGTGTCGCCGGTTATGAGCATTTATCTTGAGCGTTTGCAGGCAGGCCTCGGTGAGCGGCTGCTACGTATCATGCAGAGTAACGGCGGTGCCATCATGGCTGGTACCGCTGGCAGCGAGGCGGTGCGTACTATTTTGTCCGGTCCGGCCGGCGGTATGGTTGGCGCCTTTGCTGCCGCCCGGGCGGCCGGTTATGAACGGATCATCACCTTTGATATGGGCGGCACCAGCACCGACGTCGGACTGTGCGATGGTCGCATCCCCCTGACCTCCGAGACGGTCATCGCCGGCTGGCCGGTTAAGGTGCCGATGATCGATATTCACACGGTTGGAGCCGGAGGTGGCTCCATCGCCCGCCTCGACGCCGGTGGTGCGCTGCGGGTCGGTCCGGAAAGCGCCGGGGCCGATCCCGGGCCGGTCTGTTACGGTCGTGGCAAGGGGGTGACGGTGACCGATGCCAACCTCTACCTGGGTCGGTTGCATCCGGATCGTTTTCTTGGCGGTCGCATGCCCCTGGATGTGGAGGGTTGCCGGCAGGCGGTGGAAACTTTAGCATTTGCGGCTGGTCTGACTCCCCAGCGCCTGGCGGAAGGCATCATCGAGGTGGCCGAGGAGACCATGGCTGGTGCCCTGCGGGTGGTTTCCGTAGCCCGAGGTCATGATCCACGGGACTTCACCCTGCTGCCCTTTGGTGGTGCCGGCGGTCTGCACGCCTGTGCCCTGGCCGAGATGCTGGCTATAGAGCGGATTCTGATCCCGGCCCATCCCGGTCTGTTGTCGGCGGTGGGGCTGGTGTTGGCCGATGTGATTCGCGACTATTCCTGTTCCGTGTTGCGGCCAGGCAATGTAGCGCAATCGGAGCTGGCCGAACTATTTCAGCCTCTGAAACAGCAGGCCGTTGCCGATATGGGGACCGAGGGCATTAGTGGAGCTGCGCTGCAGCTTGAGCTCTCTCTCGATATGCGTTATCGGGGGCAATCTTTTGAGATTGCCGTGCCTTTGATCGGGGATTTTTGCCGCACTTTTCATGAGTTTTATCAGAACCTTTACGGTTACCGGGACCAAGAGCGGGAGCTGGAGATCGTCACTTTGCGCCTGCGGGCCGTTGGTCGCGGGCCCCGATCTGCTCTGCAGCATGGTTTAAACCTCACTGGAGATTTTGCTCCGCTGGTCGTCGACCCGCTGGTGGTGGCTGGTCAGGAATGTCCCTGTCCGGTTTATCAGCGAAGCGCGCTGCCTTGCGGCGCCCGTTTTCCCGGCCCGGCTCTCATCGTTGAGGAAACAGCCACCCATCTGGTCAATCCCGGTTGGCAGGTGCGGGTGGATGATCAGGCCAATCTGCTGCTGGAAAGGGAGGGCGCATGAACTCCCTCAAAGTCGATCCTATTCGTCTGGAGGTGATCAAGAATCGCTTCGCTTCCCTTACCGAAGAGATGGGCGCGGTGCTCATGCGCACCAGCTTTTCCCCCAACATCAAAGAGCGGCGGGATTTCTCCTGTGCCCTCTTCGACCGTGATGGCGAGATGCTGGCTCAAGCGGCGCATATCCCGGTACATCTCGGCTCCATGCCCTTGTCGGTGGCGGCTGCTATACAACGGGGTGATCTGGCATCGGGAGATATGGTGCTGCTCAACGATCCCTACCGGGGGGGCACCCATTTGCCGGATATCACTCTGGTCGCACCGGTCTTTTTTAGGGGCGAGGAAGAGCCGGCCTTTTTTCTTGCCAACCGTGCCCATCACGCCGATGTCGGCGGCATGAGCGCCGGTTCCCTTCCTCTTTCCACCGAAATCTTTCAGGAAGGTCTGCGTATCCCCCCGGTCAAGATTGTCCGTGCCGGACAGCTTGATGACGACTTGTTGGCCATGCTGCTGGCCAACGTGCGTACCCCTGTGGAACGGGAAGGAGACCTCAAAGCTCAGATCGCCGCCAACCGGGTTGGCGAGCGGCGTTTGCGGGAAGTGGTGGACCGCTATGGCTTGGCGGAAACGGAACGCTACGGCTACGCGCTGCTCGAATACGCTGAACGCCTGATGCGAGAGGTGTTGGTCTCTATTCCCGACGGTTTTTATGTTTTTGAGGATCAACTCGACGATGACGGCAACGGCTCCTTGCCTATACCCATTCACTGTGAGCTGACCGTGGCCGGCGATTCCGTCACTGCTGATTTTTCTGCCAGCGCCCCGCAGGTGCGGGGCTGCGTTAACGCGGTGCGGGCTATCACTCTGTCCGCGGTGTTTTACGTCTTTCGTTTGCTGTCTCCACCGGGTATGCCCGGCAGCGCCGGTGCCATGCGGCCTATCGCCCTTCGCACCCGGCCGGGTACGGTGGTCGACTGCACTTTTCCTGCGGCGGTGGCAGGCGGTAACGTGGAGACCTCTCAGCGTATTGTCGATGTGCTCCTCGGTGCTCTGGCCCAGGCTCTGCCGGAACGGATTCCGGCGGCCAGCTGCGGCACCATGAATAATTTGACCATTGGCGGCTGTGATTCCCGCAATGGCCGGCTCTTCGCCTATTACGAAACCATTGCCGGCGGAGCCGGTGGCGGGCCGGACGGCCCTGGCGCCAGCGGTCTGCAGACCCATATGACCAACACCCTCAATACGCCGGTGGAGGCTCTGGAACATGCTTATCCCTTACGAGTGCGACGTTACTCATTGCGCACTGGCAGTGGCGGGGCCGGGCGCTGTAGCGGCGGTGACGGGGTGATTAAAGAGCTGCAATTGCAGGGCGCGGCCAGCATCACCCTGATTAGCGACCGACGACTACAGGGGCCATATGGTCTGAATGGAGGCCAGCCGGGTCGGCCGGGTCGCAACGCTTTGCTTCGCGACGGTCAGTGCCGTGAATTGCCGGGAAAATGTACTGTCGATGGTCAGCCAGGGGACGTACTGGTCATTGAGACGCCGGGTGGTGGCGGCTGGGGGAGTGTGAATAGATCATGACTCCCCAACAGGTAATCGACCTGCGTGATTTTGTTGCCCTGCTTGAAGAGAGGAACGAGTTGCGCCGGATTGCGCCGGAAGTCGATCCCCATCTGGAGATCGCTGCCATTACCGACCGGGTCTGCAAGGGCGCGGCAGGGCGCCGAGCCCTGCTCTTTGAGCAGGTGCGTGGTTACCGGTGGCCGGTTCTGACTAATCTGTTCGGTTCACCACAGCGGGCGGCCTGGGCGGTCGGTCTGGAACAGGCCGATCAATTACGACTCAGACTGCTCGATGGACTGGCGCGGCATGCCGGAGGTTCGGCTGGCAACCGGCTCAGCCGGCTTTTATCTGAACCGGTCTGGCAGCCACAGTTGGTGGCGGAAGGATCCTGTTCCGAGGTGGTCATGGATCCTCCTGATCTGCGCCAGCTGCCGGCTTTGCACTGCTGGCCCGGCGACGGTGGTCGGTTTCTCACTCAGCCGCTGGTGTTCAGCCGCGATCCAGAAACCGGTCGCGGTAACTGCGGCATGTACCGGGTGCAGTTGTTCGGGCGCAACGAGGCGACCGTGCGCTGGCGGCCCGGTTCCGGCGGCGCTAGCCATCAAGCAACTTGGGCCGAGGGTGGCAAGGCGATGCCGGTGGCCATTGTCCTCGGTGGCGATCCGGCGGCCATCTATGCCGCCTGTGCCCCCCTGCCAGAAGGGGCCGACGAACTGGCCATGGCCGGTTGGCTGCGGCACCGGCCTATGGCTATAACTCCCTGCCTGACTAACGAATTGGCCGTACCGGCCGCTGCCGAGTTTATTATCGAAGGTCTGGTGGAACCCGGTAGCCGTCGTATGGAAGGTCCCTTCGGTAACCACAGCGGCAGCTACGATTCGGTCGCCCCTGCCGCCCTGTTGCGGGTCACTGCCATCACCCATCGCCGGAATCCCCTGTTCTCCGCCACCATTACCGGGCCGCCGCCAATGGAGAGCGGCTATTTGGCCAAGCTCAGCGAAAGGCTGTTGTTGGCCCTGTTGCAGGTCGATTATTCGCAAATTGTCGATATCAACATGCCCATGGAGACAATCTTTCATGGGGTCACCCTGCTGGCGGTGCGACGGTCGGGGGATGGCGATATTGACGAACTGGCGCGGGCCCTGTGGAAGAGGAATCCCTTCAATCGGTCAAAATTACTGCTGTTTGTTGATGAGCAGACTGATGTAAGGGATGCACGAGGCTGTTTCTGGCGAGCCGTCAACCGGGTCGATGCCCAGCGGCACCTGCTGCGGGACGGCCAACGTCTGGCCATCGACGCCACGGGGCTGCCCGGTCGGCCTTTGAATCTTGATCCCGCGGTGACGGACTTACTCGACCAGCGCTGGGCCGAATACGGTCTCGACGACTGAGGGGACGGCCTGCAGGGCTATGGCATGACGGTTGAAATGGTTTACAATAGACAAGGATGCAACCAAAAGGAGAGTTTATGATTGAACAAGTGAGCAAGCTTCCTAAAATCCACCACCTGGTGCCGAAGACTCCCCGTGGCCTGATTGTGGTGATTACCGGCAACGGCAAGGGTAAGACCTCTTCGGCTCTGGGCATGACTGTTCGGGCCTGCGGCCACGGTTTGCGCACCTGTATCATTCAGTTCATGAAGGGCGATCTTTATGCCGGGGAATGGGACGGCATCAAACAGCTCAAGGGAGTAGAACTGATTGCCACCGGCAAGGGCTTCTGTGGCCTGCGGGGCAATCCCTATCCCTTTGAGGAGCATCGGGCCAACGCTCAGGAAGCGATTCTGCTGGTAAAGGAAAAGATCGCTTCGGGTAAGTTTGATATTTTGATTATGGACGAAATCAACAATGCCTTGCACCTTAAACTGGTCGACCTCAAGCAAGTTTTGGAGATTCTGCAGAGCAAGCCGCCCCTCATGCACTTGATTCTTACCGGGCGAGATGCTCATCCGCAGGTGATTGAGCTGGCCGATACGGTCAGCGAGGTGCGGGAGATTAAGCATGCCTTCCGCAAGAATGTCGAACCGCAGCCGGGTATCGATTATTAAAGGTGTTATGGCCTTTTTTCAAGTAGAGGGTTGTCTTCATCTCTGAAAAAATACCAGGCCTTGTAGGATGAAATCTTTGTTTAGCCATTCTATTAGTTTTTGCGAAGGCATTACGCTTGGAAGAGGAGTGGATTATTTAGCGAGAGGAGTAGGCCATGAACAGGTCAGGTTATGTTCTCGGATTGTTGCTGTTCCTGTTGACCTTGGGTGGTTGTGGCTCGGTTTTGCCCAAGGATGTCTTGTATGGTGTCAACTACGAGGTGGATTATGCTCAGCTCAAAGCCTCGCCGGGGATTCATACGGGGAAGACGGTAATCGTCGGTGGGATGATTCTGGAAAATGAGTTGAACAACGCCGGCACTGTCCTGGAAATTCTCAAGTATACTCTGGATAATCGTGACGAGCCGCAAAACCCGGATGAAGTCAACGGACGCTTTCTGGCTCGTACCGGCCAATTGCTTGATCCAAGTATCTACAAAGAGGGTCGTCTGGTAACTCTGGTGGCTACTCTGCGTGGTGTGGAAGCCCGACCATTACAGAAGATCAGTTATAGTTATCCGGTGTTTGAGATTGTGGAGCTGTATCTGGTGCCGGAGCGACAGACCGAATGGCCCGGTTACTATCCCTATTATTATGACCCTTGGCCCTACTGGTATCGTCACCCCTATTGGTGGTAAGATGCGGCCACTGTGGCCAAAGGCCGTCGAGGAATTGGTTCTTTAATCGCTGCAATGCCTGTTTGAAAATGCCGGTATGAAACCGCTGACCTTTTGGACAGGACATGAAGGAGTAAAGCTATGAAACATAAGTTTGCGTGCTGGGCGGTATTGGCCGTCCTGTTTCTTTGCTTGGTGCCGGCAAGTTTTGCGCTGGCAGGTGCCTCGGAGGAAAAGGTGCAGCAGGCGGGCACGGTCATGGAACAGATCATGGCCATTCCTGAGTCGGCTATTCCGCCGAACCTGTTGAATGACGCTCACGGCATTGCCATCATTCCGGGGGTTATTAAGGCAGGTTTTGTTCTCGGTGCCCGCTATGGTACCGGTGTGGTGTTGGTGCGGAATCCCGCAGGTCATTGGAGTAATCCCTGTTTGGTCTCCCTGGCCGGTGGCAGTGTTGGTTGGCAGGTCGGTGCTCAATCGACGGACGTGATTCTGGTGTTTAAGACTGCTCGTAGCGTCGAGGGCCTGATTAAGGGTAAATATACCCTGGGCGTCGATGCCGCGGTGGCTGCCGGACCCGTCGGACGCCGTGTGGAAGGGGCCACGGATCTCACCCTTAAGGCCGAGATTCTCTCCTATTCTCGCAGCCGTGGATTTTTTGCCGGAGTCTCTCTGGAGGGGTCGGCGCTACAGATCGATGATAAAGCCAATGCCGATTATTATCAGCATCCCTATGTGCGGGCGAAGGATGTCCTCTACGGGCCAGTGCTTGCTGCGCCGCCGTCGGCCAGTCGTCTGCGGGAAATTCTGGCGATCTATGCTATGCCGCCAGCTCACTAGAATCGCTTGCGCCGTTGTATTTTAAAAATGCGCTTCGTTACAAGGCCTAGTTAGTGTCCATCCGGAAACTATGGATGGACACAGCGCAGGTTTCATATGGGAAAAGGGCCGTTTTTGGATGAAAATGAGTTAACGATAGCGAAGCAGAGGTGGTATCCATTTATGAAGGCGAACCCGCTGACTCTTACCGCCCTGTTG
>CAZKQY010000536.1:0-4657 GCA_964555005.1 uncultured Syntrophotalea sp.
CATCGGCTTGACAGACGCAAGCGTGAACTGTCTCGCGATGTTGAATTGGTCTTTCATGAAACACTGAATGCTCAACTTTACACCGAGGTGGTTTCCAAAGCAGTCCAGGCTAAACAGGAACGCCTCCGGGTTTTGCAAGAGCTCGAGCAAGAGGGTTACGCCGGTCGAGAGGAGGTACTGCAACAGGAAACGGATCTGCTGTTTACCGAGCTGGATTTGACCAAGAGTCAAAACCGCGAGCAACTTAGCCGGCGCCGTCTTTCTCATCTTATTGGTAAAGAGGCTGGTCTGGAACAGCTTCGGCTGGTGGGGAAATCTTTTAACGCCACTTTGACGCTGTCATTGGATGGTGTGCTTGAGGCCGCACAGAGCCAGAGAGAAGAGTTGTTGGCGGCCGCTTCGCAGGTTGCGGTGCTGGATGAGGATGTGGCCATTGCCCGCAGTGGCTATTATCCCCAGGTTTCTCTGGAGGGGCGCTATACCCGGCAGAAGGAAACCAATCTGACTCGGGAGGATGTCTGGCTACTGGCAGCTCAGCTTGAATGGCCCCTGTTCGAATGGGGCCGCACTGCCGCCGAGGTGCGCCAGAGAACCGCTCGCAAGCGCCAAGCCCAATATCAGCGGCGGGAACTTGAAAACACCGTGCTGCTCGAGGCGGAGCAGATCTGGCGCGCAGTTAAAGAAGCCGAACAGGCAGTAGCTGCCCATGCTAAGCAACTTACCACCAGCGAGTTTCGCTGGTCCCAGCAGGTGGAACTCTATGCTGAGGGGAATATTCAGTTGGCTGATCTAATCGAGGCGGAAGCCGACTTGCTCAAGGCTTATCATAACTACCTTATGGCGATTAACACCTTCGATGGAGAGCTGGCGCGCCTGGAAGCTGCCGCTTCTCTTCCCCTTACACCGTACCTGCTGCCCGGGACTATCTATACCCCTGATCTGGATTTTGCCGCAGGAAGAAGCAAGGTGGTCCCGTCACTAAAAGCAAGTGACAAATCGGCAGGCGTAAAGTCCGTAAGTTCGACTCTCCCTTCACGGGGAACTGACACGGAGGTTGCCACTCCTCCTTCGCTGCACCCGGTTGCGGTGGATAAGCAGACGATCCTTGCTGTATCCAACTATACAGTACAGGTCGGTTCCTTTAAGAACCGGCGCGCCGCCGAAAACCAGGCACTGTTGCTTGGACAAAAAATTCCTCAGCACTCCATTGTGCTGACCAGAGCCGGGGACTTTCATCGGGTGCGCATTGTCGGCTTTGCCAGTAAACAAGAGGTTCAGCAGACCATGGTGCAGGCAGAAATTTCCGATTATTTAATTTTGAGGACCAACCATGAACGTTGATCGTTTGCTGCAGCAGGAGTTCTCTCGCAACATTGGCCTACTCAGTGAAGCTGAGCAGCGTCAGCTGCTGGAGTCCCGGGTGGCGGTGGCTGGAGCCGGCGGAGTCGGTGGCTTGCACGTTTTGACCCTGGCCCGGCTTGGAGTCGGCCACTTTACCGTCGCCGACCCCGACACCTTTGAGGCGGTCAATATCAGCCGTCAGTTCGGCGCCCTGCACAGCACCATCGGTCGCAATAAAGCCGAGGTGCTGGGTGAAATGGTACTCGATATCAACCCCCAGGCGCAGGTTAGGGTTATGCCGGAGCGTGTCGACAGGGCTAACCTGGAAGCGTTTTTGGATGGGGCTGATGTGTTTGTCGATGGTATTGATTTTTTCGAAATCGAAGCTCGACGAGTTATTTTTAGTCGCTGCCGGGAGCAGGGGATCTACGCCCTGACCGCCGCACCGCTGGGTTTCGGTGCGACCCTGCAGGTGTTTGCGCCGCAAGGAATGACCTTTGACGATTACTTCGGGCTGCGTGACGGTATGCAAGATTTCGAGCAGATCGCGGCATTTGCCACCGGTTTGGCTCCGCGTCCATATCACATTCGCTATTTGGATCTGAGCAAGGTTAACTTAGCGCGTAAGACCGGCCCGGCTGTTTCGCCGGCCTGCACCCTGGCTTCCTCCCTGATCGCCACGGAAACGGTCAAGGTGCTTACCGGCAAGGGCCGGGTTCGACCGGCTCCTTGCTACTTGCAGTTCGATATGCTGCTCGGCCGCTTCGTGCGGGGCCGGGTCTGGCTGGGGGGGCGCAATCCTTTGCAGCGTCTGAAGAGATGGATTGTAAAGAAAAAGGCCAAAGCCGCACTGAGGCCGATCTGAAGGAGGTTGTGATGAGGTATCAACCGTTGCTGGAGGCTGCCGTTCGCGCCCCGTCTGGGGACAACTGTCAGCCGTGGCGCTTCGAGATTGCCAAAGGCGAGATTCGTCTATTCAACTGTCCAGAGCGGGATACCTCCCTCTACAATTATCAGCAGCGGGCTTCCTTGGTGGCCCATGGCGCCCTACTGGAAAACCTGTTCATCGCCGCCTCGGCCGAAGGCTATCGCAGCCAGATTGACGCCTTTCCTGATCCAGAAAAACCCGACTTGGTTGCAACCGTTAAGCTTGAACAAGCCACACCAGCAAATGAGCCCTTGTATAAGGCGATTTTCAGCCGAACCATCAACCGGCGCCGCTATTCAGGCCAGCCGCTGAACGATGAACAGCGCACAGCTTTAGAAAAAGCGGTCCGCTCCGTTGACGGGGCTCGCTTGGTGTTTCTGGAAAAAGAACCGCAAAAGATCCAGCTGGCCCGCATCATTGGCTGCAACGACCGCCTGGTGTTTGAGAACCCCCATCTGCACGGATTTCTGTTTGAGCACTTGCGCTGGAACGAGCAGGAGGCGAGCCGGCACGGAGACGGGCTCGACGTGCGCAGTCTGGAATTAAGCCTTCTCGATCGGTTGGGTATGCGCCTGTTTAAAAGCTATCGACTCACCAATTTATTGAATCACTTCGGAATGTCGCGCATCGTGGGGGCCAAGGCGGTCGGTTTAGCCCGGTCCTCATCGGCTCTTGGCGCTATCGTTATCTCCGCGACCACCGCTCTGGACTATCTCAATGCCGGTCGCCTCGTGGAACGTATCTGGCTGGAGGCCACTCGCCTCGGCCTGAGCTTCCACCTGTCTACCGGAATCACATTTTTAATGCAGAGCGTTGCCGAGAGGGCTGCACTTAACCTTACCGCAGGTCAGGTTGATCTGCTCGACCAGTTGCGCGAACAGGCCCTTATTGCCTGCGGGGCGCAGGACGCAGCCATCGCTCTTTTTTTTCGTGTCGGTTATAGCAGATCGCCAAGTGTTCGTTCCTTTCGGTTGCCATTAGCCGGGCAGGTAGTTTCGGCTAAATAGCAAAGACAACGTTCCCCCTGATCATTTTTAAGAAAATTCCTCTCGTCTCTGAAACATACTGCTGAATAGGTTTTGAAAGGTATCAGTTGATTTATTTTATCCAGGTGCCATTGCGAACCAGGTAGTCCGTCACTCCGTCAAGGACGGATGTGTCAGGTGATTAGTTTACTGTATAAAAAGAAGCCCGCCGGAATCAATCCGGCGGGCTTTCCGCGTTCTATTAATAACATGTTTAAAAGCACCAGTTCATCAGAACCATGTCCGGAGCCACTTCTTTGGGTAGTTTGTGAACTACCCCTTGGACTGGTTCATGCTTTTGATCAGGTCTATTTGTTTATGTTTTTACGCCGCCGGGCACAAATACACAAGCCCAGAAGACCGCTGCCAAGAAGAGTGAAAGTGGCCGGTTCGGGAACGACAGTTAAAGGGGGTGGGTCATGAGCCCAAAAGCTGATATATGAAATTGCTTGAGGGTTATTACCATGAAAATTCAAATCAGTGTTATCCAAAGTGCCTGTTAACTGCACAGGTACGAAATCCTCGTCCGTTAAACCTTCCAAACCAAAAATTTTATTAAAGTCCAAATCGTAAATAGCAAAGTAAGTAGATGATTTTAAAACAATCGCAAGGTGGTCAAAAAATTTATTTCCCAGCAAAGGTTCAAGAGTGTCCAACATCCCCTCTTGCGGGGTCAAAGACCAAGTGGCAGCAGCGATCTCGTGGTCGGTGTCAAAGGTATAATCAAAGGTTATATTAATTAAAGTACCGATATCGATTCCATTACTCCCACCAATTTTTTCATACTCGAAAGGTGTTGAAGCACCGTCTTGTTTACCCAAATAGACCCACCCCGGGTCATTGGCACCATTTATACCATCAACATCTTGAAACTCAGTAATAAACTCATATCCGTTAAACGTATAATCTACCGGTGGAGTAGTGCCAAATATTGGCCATGATTGTTCATCTCCGTTCAACAGACCGTCACCTTCTTGGCCGATATTCAATGAAGATGCTGGCAGGTCATCGTCTTGTGAATCGTTTCCTCTAAAAAAGGCAGCACGACCAGTGGAATCGTATGGAGCACCCGATAACAGATTTGTTGTTCCAACTTCAGCGTTTTCAGGACCAGACGGATCGTTAAATTCATACATTCCTGTAACCTGAACGGCCTCGAAACCGTTGCCTCCGTCATAACCGGCAACATTCCAATAACCAGGAGTAGCGGTCAGAGCTAAAGCGGCACTGCCAAAAAGCAGAACAGCCATAAAAGAAATCAAGATTATTTGTAACTATTCAGCACCTCTCAAACCACACATTTGGATTGGGGGCGGATAGCAACTATTGAGGCAGCATAAATTGAGGTGACTTGCCCTCAAAC
>CAZKQY010000537.1:0-2222 GCA_964555005.1 uncultured Syntrophotalea sp.
CTTTCGGTCCCCAGCCCCGCGACTACGGTTTTAAACTGAATCGCAAGGTGAAAAAAGCTGCTTTGCGATGCGCTCTTTCGGCGCGTTACAAGGACGAGAAGATTTCGGTTCTCGACCGCTTTGAACTGGAAAAGATCGGTACCCAAGGTTTTATCGAAGTGCTCAAGCGCTTTGAGCTGGAGAATGTATTGATTGTTCTCGATGGCGAAAACCAAAATGTAGAGCTTTCGGCCCGCAATGTGCCCCATGTCAAAGTGCTCAGGGTGGACGGGGTTAATGTTTACGACGTGATGAAGCATAAAAACTTGGTTCTCACCGAAGGAGCAGTGGCTCAGCTTGAAGGAGCGTTAGCATAATGAAACCTTTACATCAAATTATTAAAAAACCACTGGTCACTGAAAAGGTCTATCAGGACTCCGAGGGGCCTCAAGTTCTTGCTTTTGAAGTGTTGCCCAGTGCCAATAAGATTGAGATCAAACAGGCAATTGAAAAAGCCTTTGAGGTTAAAGTGGCACGGGTTAACACGCTTTTGGTGGCCGGTAAAATTAAGCGGGTTGGTCGTAAATTCGGTAAGCGTTCCAATTGGAAGAAAGCTTACGTAACCTTGGCCGAAGGCAGCAAACTTGATTTGTTTGGTGTTTGATAGGGTGCAATTCAGCAATACGGAGTTAGGATAATGGCGATTCAAAAGTACAAACCGACCTCGCCAGGTCGTCGTCACATGACCTCTGCCGATTTCGGGGAAGTTACTGCCGCTAAGCCGGAGAAGTCTTTGCTGGCACCTTTAACAAAGAGCGGTGGACGCAATAATCTTGGTCGTATTACCAAACGCCACACCGGTGGCGGTCATAAGCGTAAATACCGGGTTATCGATTTTAAACGAGATAAAGTAGAAATCCCGGCCAAGGTTGTTTCGGTAGAGTACGATCCCAATCGTTCTGCGCGGATTGCGCTGCTTAATTATGCCGATGGCGAAAAACGATATATTTTGGCTCCGGTCGGGATCAACGTCGGGGATTCGGTGATTGCCAGCGAACAGGCAGATATCAAGCCCGGCAATTCAATGACCATTCGCTCGGTTCCTCTTGGCACCTGGGTGCATAATATTGAGATGCGCATTGGCAAAGGCGGGCAGATGGCTCGCAGCGCCGGTGCCTACGCCATGATCGCTGCCAAGGAAGGTCGTTACGCTCAGTTGCGTTTGCCTTCCGGGGAAGTGCGGTTGATTTTGCAGGACTGCCGGGTGACCATTGGTCAAGTAGGCAACGTTCAGCACGAAAACATTAAGATCGGCAAGGCCGGGCGCAATCGCTGGCTTGGCAAGCGTCCGCAGACTCGCGGAGTGGCCATGAACCCCGTTGACCATCCTCATGGTGGTGGTGAGGGTAAGAGTTCCGGTGGCCGTCATCCGGTTACGCCGTGGGGTGTGCCGACTAAGGGCTATAAAACCAGGGTTAATAAGCGGACTGACCGTTTTATTGTCCGACGCAGAAAATAGCCTGCATTTCCATCTGATAGGAGACGATAGTGGCTAGATCAATTAAAAAAGGGCCGTATGTACAGGATAGTCTGCTGCGCAAACTTGACCTCGAAAAAGTCGGTGGGTCGCGCAAGGTAGTCAAGACCTGGTCCCGGCGTTCGACGATTATTCCTGAATTTGTGGGCTATACTTTTGCCGTGCATAATGGTAAAAAGTTTATCCCGGTTTTCGTTACTGAAAACATGGTAGGTCACAAGCTCGGTGAATTTGCTCCGACCCGGACTTATTACGGGCACGGTGCGGATAAAAAACGCTAAATCTCGCAAGGGATTTTGAAAGAGGAGTTTGATTCATGGAAGCCAGAGCCAAGCTTAGATATACTCGCCTATCACCGCAGAAAACCCGGTTGATTGTCGATATGGTTCGTGGGAAGGGTGTTCAGGAAGCTTTGAATATTCTTAAGTTTTCCCCTCAGAAAGCGGCCGGTATCGTTGCTACTGTGGTGAGTTCGGCTGTGGCTAATGCCGAGCAAAAAGGAGTGGCGGATGTGGACCGCCTGGTGGTCAAGACTATTTTTGTCGACCAGGGTCCGGTTCTCAAACGCTTCATGCCGCGTGCCCAAGGGCGCGCTACCAAAATTCGTAAGCCGACCAGCCACATTACCGTGGTGCTGGACGAAAAATAGACTTTTGAGGAGGTGATGGTTTGGGCCAGAAAGTTCATCCAATAGGGATTCGGTTGG
>CAZKQY010000538.1:0-3565 GCA_964555005.1 uncultured Syntrophotalea sp.
AAAAACTCCGCGGATCGGAACGATACGAGCGGGATCGCGACTACTGGTTCCAGCGCCTGCCCGACCTGCCTCCCGCTCCGGAACTGCCGCTGGCCCAAAACCCCGACACTCTCGAAAGTCAGCGATTCACCCGCATGGAGTTCACCTTGCATCGCGACAAATGGCGCCGGCTGAAAAAGCGGGCGGCCCGGCACAACCTGACCCCCTCGGGAATACTGTTGGCCGCCTTCGCGGAAGTTCTCGGTGCCTGGAGCAAAAGCCCCTGTTTCACCATCAATCTGACCCTGTTCAACCGCCTCCCCCTCCATCCCCAGGTAAACAGGATCATCGGCGACTTCACCTCCCTCACGTTGCTGGCTGCGGACCTTTCAGCAGGTGACGATTTTCTCCAACGGGCAGAGAATCTTCAGCAACAGCTTTGGCGTGACCTAGACCATCCCCACATCAGCGGCGTGCAGGTCCTGCGGGAACTGGGTCGACGCAACAATGAGCGCGGGGGTACGGTCATGCCGGTTGTTTTCACCAGCGCCTTAGGCGTCGAACATACCCATGACGGCCTTTCGGGAATGGACCTCCTGGGGAATCTCGTCTACAGCATAACCCAGACCCCGCAAGTCTGGCTGGACCACCAGGTAATGGAACAGCGGGGAAACCTGATGCTTGTCTGGGACTCGGTCCAGGGACTCTTTCCCGAAGGTCTCCTCGCCGCCATGTTCGAGGCCTATCGCCGCCTTGTAACCAGCCTGGCCGATGACGAAGAAGTCTGGCGGGAAGACCGTTTCTCCCTCATTCCCGAGTCCCAGCTTGAAAAACGCGCGAAAATCAACGGGACGAAAGAACCCCTTCCCCCGGAAACCCTGCACACCCTCTTCTCAAGCCAAGCCTCCGCTCAGGGAGAAAAAAGCGCAGTACTGTCCGCGAGCCGGACCCTCAGCTACCGCCAATTGTCCAACCGTTCCGCGCAACTGGGCTTTCTCCTCCGTGAAATGGGCGCCAGCCCCGACACCCTCATCGCCGTGGTGATGGAAAAGGGGTGGGAACAGGTTGTGGCCGTACTGGGCATTCTACGGTCCGGTGCCGCCTATGTTCCCATCGATCCTTCCCTTCCCGAGGAAAGACGCTTAAATCTTCTGAAAGACGGCGGAGTCCGCATCGCTCTTACCCAATCATGGCTGAAAGAAAGCCTGCAATGGCCGGAGAAGGTAACGCCTCTCTCAGTGGACGTCATGGAGGAACACGATGAAGAACTCTCACCCCCCGATCCCGCCCGGAACCCCGGGAACCTGGCATATGTAATTTACACCTCCGGTTCCACCGGGGTTCCGAAAGGGGTAATGATCGATCATCGCGGCGCGGTGAACACGATCCTGGACGTGAACAGACGCTTCCACGTGGGGCCGGAAGACAAGGTTCTGGCCCTTTCGAGCCTGAGCTTCGACCTTTCGGTCTACGACATCTTCGGCACCCTGGCCGCAGGCGGAACCATCGTGATGCCCGACGCCGACAAAACCAGGGACCCGGCCCACTGGCTGGAACTGATGAGCCGGGAAGGCGTGACCCTCTGGAACTCGGTGCCCGCGCTCATGCGCATGCTGGTGGAATATGCCTGCGGAAGGAAGGAGTCTTTGCCTGCCTCTTTGCGACTGGCGCTACTGAGCGGCGACTGGATTCCCCTGGACCTGCCGGACAAGATCCGCCGTCTGGCGGCCGACACCCTTGTCGTCAGCCTCGGCGGAGCAACGGAAGCGTCCATCTGGTCCATTTTCCATCCCATCCAGGAGGTTGCCCCCTCGTGGAAGAGCATCCCCTACGGCCGCCCCATGGCAAACCAGCGGTTCCACGTAATGAACGACTTTATGGAAGACCGGCCCGATTGGGTGCCCGGACGGTTGTTCATCGCGGGTACGGGCCTTGCTCAGGGTTACTGGAAGGATAAGGCAAAGACGGAAGGCAGCTTTATTGCGCATCCGAAAACGGGAGAAAGGCTCTACCGCACCGGGGACCTGGGACGTTATCTGCCGAACGGCCTTATCGAGTTTCTGGGACGAGACGACTTCCAGGTAAAAATAAACGGTTATCGGATTGAACTGGGAGAAATCGAAGCGAGCATCAAGAGGAAAAAGGGAGTAAAGGACGCCCTGGTTCTCCTGTCCGAAACCGCCCCCGACGAGAAAAGCCTGGTGGGATACGTGCTTCCGGATTACGCCACCCCCTCCGAACTGATTGCCTGCGGACAGGCGGATCCGGACTTTTGCGCGTCACGCTGGCTGGAAATCGGAAAAACCGGTTCGCTGGAGGCCTCAAAAATCCCGGATTCCATGGACGGCGAGGATATCCGTGTGTTCATGGAGCATGCGGACCGGGCGAGCATCGCGCACATATGCAGCATTTTGCAGGACATGGGCGTATTTTCACAGGAGGGAGAACGCTATTCGGTAGAGGAACTCATGGGCCGCCTTGCCATTCACCCCCGTTATCGGACGCTGATCCTTCACTGGCTGAACGCCCTCGTTGAAGAAAAACTGCTCGAAAAGACGCAGGGCGATATTTATCTCAATCATCAGCCTATCCACGAAGTCGTGTCCGAACTCGCCCAAAAAATCGCGATGAAGCCGCCGGCCCAAATTCCCCATGAAGCCGTGGCGCTCGATACGTTTCTCCAACGTGATCATGCGACCCACATCCGCCTCCTTACGGGCGAAATGGATCCGCTGGAGCTTTTTCTCTCCGACGACCTCTCCCTGACGCCGGAAAAACTGCGTCGGCTCGACCGGACCCGGGAGTATTTTCACCATCTCTCCCGCGAAATCTTCGAAACCATCATGAACACCCATCCTCCGGACGAGGAGATCCGGGTGATGGAAATCGGAACGCGGGCAGGAGGACTGACGGACACCCTTCCCGGTCTGTTGCCGGCAAATCGCGGACGGTACCTGTACGCCGACGAATCACCGTTTTTCAGAGACAGGGTTCGAAAAATGACGGGTGGCTCAGGGGGCGTGGAATACGGTCTTTTCGATATGAACGAAAGCCCGGTGAAACAGGGATATGAACCCCATTGCTTCCACCTGATCGTGGCGGACAACACCCTGCACCGCTCAAGGAACATTGAAAAAACCCTGGACCGCCTGAAATCGCTGCTGGCGCCGGGAGGGTTCCTGCTCTTTCTCGAAACCACTCGCAACAGCCGCTTGCTGCTGACCACCGTCGGATTTTTCGAGAACGGCTTCAGCCATTTCGAGGATGAAAGAAAAACGAACCGCCTGCCCTTGATGGGCGCGGAAAAATGGCGCGAAGTTCTGGATAAAAAGAAATTCTCCAGAATTACGGCTTTTCCCGAAAAAACGCAGGCTGCGGCCATGTTCGGCGGGCATCTGTTCCTGGCCCAGGCGCCCGAAGCGGTTTACATCTTTGATCCGGCGGCCTTGGCCGACGCGGTACGGCGGGAAATCCCCGAATACATGACACCCGCGAGATACGTCGTACTGGACGAGTTTCCCCTGTCCGCCAACGGCAAGGTAGACAGGAAAGCGCTTGCCGAACTGGGCGAAAAAAACGCGCCCTC
>CAZKQY010000539.1:0-10111 GCA_964555005.1 uncultured Syntrophotalea sp.
GCCGCCGGGCATACCGCCGCCCATGCCGCCCATGGCATCATCAGTCTTGGGAATTTCAGCGATGCAGGCTTCGGTGGTCAGCATCAGGCCGGCGACCGAAGAAGCGTTCTGCAGGGCGCTGCGAACCACCTTGGTCGGGTCGATAATGCCGGCCACGATCATGTCGCAGTATTCGTCGCTGAAAGCGTCGAAGCCGTAGGAGCCTTTTTCACCAGCTACCTGGTTGACGACGATGGAACCTTCCTTGCCGGCGTTAGCGGCAATCTGGCGCAAAGGCTCTTCAAGGGCACGGCGCACGATGTTTACACCAAACTTCTGTTCACCGGGCAGCTCCAAACCTTCCAGAGCGGCGATGCAACGAATCAGAGCCACGCCGCCTCCGGGGACGATGCCTTCTTCAACAGCAGCGCGAGTAGCGTGCAGAGCATCTTCAACACGAGCCTTCTTCTCTTTCATTTCAGTTTCGGTAGCAGCACCAACTTTAACCACGGCTACACCCCCGACCAGCTTGGCAAGACGCTCCTGCAGTTTTTCCTTGTCGTAATCGCTGGTGGTTTCTTCGATCTGAGCGCGGATATGAGCCACGCGACCGTTGATGTCGGCTTCAACACCGCCACCATCGATGATGGTGGTAGTTTCCTTGTCGATAACGATGCGCTTGCCATGGCCGAGATGCTCAAGGGTAGCCGATTCGAGCTTCAAACCGACCTCCTCAGCGATCACGGTACCACCGGTCAGAATAGCGATGTCTTCAAGCATGGCCTTACGACGATCACCGAAGCCAGGGGCCTTAACGGCGGAAACATTGAGGGTTCCGCGCAGCTTGTTGACAACCAGAGTAGCCAAAGCTTCGCCTTCAATGTCTTCGGCGATGATCAGCAGAGGACGACCCTGCTTGGCTACGGCTTCGAGGACACCGACCATGTCACGCATGTTGCTGATCTTCTTATCGTGGATCAGGATCAGCGCGTCTTCCATGACTGCTTCCATGCGCTCAGGATCAGTCACGAAATAAGGTGAAAGATAACCGCGGTCGAACTGCATACCTTCTACAGTTTCCAGCGAGGTTTCCATAGCCTTGGCTTCCTCGACAGTGATGACCCCTTCCTTGCCGACCTTTTCCATGGCTTCAGCGATGATGTTGCCGATAGTGGTATCGCTATTAGCGGAAATAGTGCCAACCTGGGCGATTTCCTTGTGGTCTTTGATCGGTTTGGACAGCTCTTGCAAATAGGCAACGGCAGCTTCCACGGCTTTATCGATGCCGCGCTTAATTTCCATGGGGTTGTGACCGGCGGAAACCAGCTTGACGCCTTCGCGATAGATAGCTTGAGCCAGCACGGTGGCGGTGGTGGTGCCGTCGCCGGCAACATCGGAGGTCTTGGAAGCGACTTCCTTGACCAACTGAGCGCCCATGTTTTCAAACTTGTCTTCCAGTTCAATTTCCTTGGCAACGGTTACGCCGTCCTTGGTGATCAGGGGGGCACCGTAGAATTTATCGATGACGACGTTACGACCTTTGGGACCGAGAGTCACCTTGACCGCATTGGCCAATTGATTAACACCGGAAAGAATGTGGCTGCGGGCATCTTGCCCGAATTTGATTTCTTTAGCGGACATATCTTTATATTCTCCTTTGGATCAATAAGATGAGTGAGACCTTTTTATTCAAGCACGCCGAGGATATCTTCTTCGCGCATAATCTGGTATTCAATACCGTCAATCTTGACTTCGCTACCGGCATACTTGCCGAACAGAATCCGGTCGCCGATCTTCACATCCATAGGCAGCACGGTGCCGTCTTCAGTTACCTTGCCCTTGCCAACCGCCTTGACAATGCCCTGTTGGGGCTTTTCCTTAGCGGATTCGGGGATAATGATGCCTCCGGCGGTGGTGGTTTCCTCTTCTACTCTTTCGACGATGATACGATCCCGCAACGGTCTGATGTTCATGTCAAACTCCTTTCGCTGATTCAATGATGTCACTAAAAGTAGCGCCGGGACTTGCCCGCGCACGGTTACGAGCCAAAATAGAAAAAGCTCAGTTAACCAACCAAGCTTCTGCCTGTAACGCACGTTAGCACTCAAATGACGGGAGTGCTAACAACAAAGCTAAATATAAGCAGCTGACTTTTATTGTCAAGGGTTTTCTCCGAAAATATTTACCTATTCCGTAACTTTAAAAAGCACGTAGATTGTCTTGACAGACTGCAAACGGATATGATACTTACGCGATTGAACCATATAATTGGACGGTCTTCTGCAACTGGCGCTAAGGTGGGTTACCACCGGGGAGCAGAAATACAGACCACGACAGCCGTACGCCTGGGCACCCTTTAATACAGGGACCAGGCGTTTTTCTATTTAAAAAGAAGGAGCAGCTTGCCATGAGCAAAAAACTCTATATCCCCGGACCAGTTCAAATCAGCCAGGATGTCATGGAAGCCATGACCGCCCCCATGATCGGTCACCGCATGAAGGAATATGCGGAACTGCACGCCGAGGTCACTACCGGCCTCAAACAGTTACTCAATGCTCCCGGGCCTGTCTTTCTTTCCACCTCCAGCGCCTTTGGCGTCATGGAAGGTGCCGTGCGCAACCTGGTACAGAAACGCTGCGCCTGCTTTGGCAACGGTGCCTTCAGCAGCAAGTGGCACGATGTCACCGAACGCTGTGGCCTGCAAGCCGACCTGATCAGCACCGACTGGGGCCAGCCGATCACCGCTGCAATGGTTGACGAAGCTCTGGCCACCGGCAAATACGACGCCATGACCATGGTACACAATGAGACCAGCACCGGTGTCATGTCCCCCCTCAAAGAGATTGCCGAGGTGATGCGCAAATACCCCGAAGTCTCCTTCATCGTCGACTGCGTCTCTTCCATGACTGCCGTACCCATCGACGTCACCGCTCTTGGCATCGACGTCTGTTTGGCCGGTGTACAGAAAGCCTTTGGCCTGCCCCCGGGCCTGGCGGTGTTCGCCGTCAGCCCCAAGGCTCTGGATAAAGCCCGAACCACCCCGAATCGGGGCTACTACTTCGATTTCATCGAGTTCGAAAAAAACGATCTGAAAAACAACACCCCCAGTACCCCCTGCATCAGTCTGATCTTCGCCCTGCGTCATCAGCTGCAAAAGATGTTCGCCGAGGGTCTTGAAAACCGCTATGCCCGCCATCGTCGCATGGCTCAGGCTACCCGCGACTGGATTATTGCCCAGGGTTTTGGCCTGTTTGCCGCCGACACCTGCGCCTCAATGACCCTGACCGCCGGCACCAACGACGGCCGTACCGATCTCGAGCAGCTGAAAAAACTGGCCGGCGAGCAAGGCTATGCCATAGATAATGGCTACGGCAAGATTAAGAACCAGACCTTCCGTATCCCCCACATGGGCGATGCCACCATGTCCACTATGATAGAATTTTTCAGTATGCTAGAAGAGCTGTTACCTCAGGTCCGCACAGTCTGAACAACAAGCGCCGGCCTTTTACCACCTTAAGCAAGACCAAAAAAGCTCCCATAAGGGAGCTTTTTTGGTTACAGGTTTTATTTAATCACTGCCCGCCTGCACCTCCAAAATTTGCCGCCGGCGTCCATTGTGCGTTATAGTTACAACATTCGCTCCTCCCAAGGGCCTGCCAGACCGCTCTGTACCGGAGGATTTGTCCCGCAAATCAGCTATCTGCAGGACCTCTCCCTATAATCAACCAATTACCCCCTGCATAAAGAAAGAAAAGGTTATGGACTGGCAAATGATCGTTGGGGATCGTGAATTCTGGCGCCTTTTGGTAATTTCCTGCTCCTGGATTTTAGCCACAGCCGCCGGGGGCTGGGCAATTCATACCTTGCTGTTTCGCCTCTGGCGAAAGCGAACCGATAGCGGGCCGAGCCTGAGCCGAAACTTACAGAAACATTGGCGAGGCCCACTGGGCTTGATGGTTCCGCTACTGTGTATCCTGCTGATAGCGCCATCCCTGCAGCTGCCGGAACAAACCCTGCTGGTGGGACGACGCCTGTTCAGTATCGGCTTCATCATCGCCGTCGCCTGGCTATTGATCAGCAGCGTATTCGTTATGCGCGACCTGATTCTCGGCCGCTACGACATCACCGTTAAGGACAATCTAAGAGCGCGGGCGGTACACACCCAGGTCAAGGTACTGGTCAAGATTGCCCTGGTAGTCATCGGCATAGTCGCTACCGGCTGTCTGATGATGATCTTCGACAACATCCGTCAACTGGGAATCAGCCTGCTGGCTTCGGCCGGAGTAATGGGAATTATCGTTGGCCTGGCCGCCCAACGCAGCATCGCCACTCTGCTAGCAGGACTGCAGATCGCCCTCACCCAGCCGATTCGCATGGACGACGTAGTGATCGTGGAAGGAGAATGGGGACGCATCGAGGAGATCACCCTTACTTATGTGGTAGTGCGCATCTGGGATCTGCGCCGACTGGTGGTACCGGTAACCTATTTTCTGGAAAAACCCTTCCAGAACTGGACCCGAATATCTGCCGAATTGCTCGGCACGGTCTACCTTTATGCCGACTACAACGTTCCGGTGGATGCCCTGCGAGGGGAGCTGCAGCGGCTTCTGAAGGATTCACCCCTCTGGGATGGCAAGGTGTGCGGTTTACAGGTAACCAACGCCACCGAACGAACAATAGAATGCCGGGCACTGATGAGCGCCGCCGACTCTTCCAGCGCCTGGGATTTGCGCTGCCAAGTACGGGAACAGCTGCTCGCCTTTCTGCAACGCAACCTTCCCCGGAGCCTGCCCAAGGTGCGTGCCGAACTGCAGAGAACCGAGGTTTCTCAAGAGACCCCGTAATCAGCAGTTTTTCTGCCGCAGAACCCGCCCCTTGACAAACCGCGAACAGTTTGGGAACCTTTACCAGAAATCACTCTTATTTATGAAGTGGTCCTTCCATGGCAAAAACACCAAATCGACTCGATGCCCTTGTGGCCAAACTTCGCCAACGCAAATTCCGTATCACGCCGCAACGAATCGGCATCCTCAAAGTCCTTCTTAACAACAACGAACATCCAAGTGTGGAGCAGATTTATGAGCAGGTCAGGGTCGATTTTCCGACCACCAGCCTGGCCACGGTTTACAAGACGGTCAATCTGCTCAAGGAAATCGGAGAGATCCTTGAGATCGGATTTAGCGACGGCCGCAATCGCTACGACGGCATCAAACCCTATCCCCATCCCCATTTGATCTGCACACAATGCAAAGCCATCATAGATCCGGAAGTCAGCAACCTTGGGCGCCTGACCGCCGAAATCGAGTTGGTTTCAGGCTACCGGGTTGTCTCCCATCAGCTCGAATTCTTCGGCATCTGTCCTGCCTGCCAAAAAAAACAACCCTAGGAGACTGTCGAACTTACCATGAACCGACTGCAAAATCGCCTGACCGGCGCATATTTCCGACAATTTTCGCCAAATAGCCCTGCTATCCGCTCTCAAATTCTCGAAAATCCGGCCTCGAACAGTCAATTTTTCGTTTCGGCCCGTCAAATCCGACAGGTTCCTAATACCACTATCGATAATAGTTATCATTTAATATTGACAACACGACAGGACATGATAAAGATAAAGTGTTGATAAAATAATATTGAGCCCACAGTCTGCAAGCAACAGGTTTGAAACCAGACAGACACAGCCCAAGGAGACAACTTATGGCAAAGAAAAAATCTGACCCATCAAAAAAACTCACCACCAACGCCGGGGCACCGGTACCAGACAACCAAAACGTCATGACAGCCGGTCCTCGCGGACCGCAGCTATTGCAAGATGTCTGGTATCTGGAAAAAATGGCCCATTTCGACCGTGAGGTTATTCCGGAACGACGGATGCACGCCAAGGGGTCCGGTGCTTACGGCACCTTCACCGTTACCCACGATATTACCAAATACACCCGCGCCAAGATCTTTTCCAAGATCGGCAAAAAAACTGAGATGTTCGCACGCTTTTCCACCGTGGCCGGTGAACGGGGTGCTGCCGACGCCGAGCGCGACATTCGCGGTTTTGCCCTTAAATTCTACACCGAAGAGGGCAACTGGGATCTGGTGGGCAATAACACGCCGGTCTTCTTCCTCCGCGACCCGCTCAAATTTTCGGACCTCAATCATGTCGTCCATCGCGACCCGCGCACCAACCTGCGCAGCGCCAAAAACAACTGGGACTTCTGGACCTTGCTGCCCGAGGCCCTGCATCAGGTAACCGTGGTCATGAGTGATCGCGGCATTCCGGCAAGTTTCCGCAACATGCACGGGTTCGGCAGCCACACCTTCAGCTTTATCAACGCCAAAAACGAGCGCTACTGGTGCAAGTTCCACTTCCGTTCCCAGCAGGGCATCAAAAACCTCACCGATGCTGAAGCCGAGACCGTGATTGGCAAATGCCGTGAAAGCAATCAACGGGACCTTTACTACTCCTTAGAAAAAGGTGATTTCCCCCGTTGGACTCTGTACGTCCAGATTATGACTGAAGAGCAGGCCCTCAAGCTCCCCTACAATCCTTTTGACCTGACCAAGGTTTGGTACAAAAAAGATTATCCACTTATCGAGGTCGGAGTCATGGAACTTAACAAAAACCCGGAAAACTACTTTGCCGAGGTGGAACAAGCCGCCTTCAATCCGGCCAATGTCGTGCCGGGCATCAGCTTTTCTCCCGACAAGATGCTTCAAGGCAGACTCTTCTCCTACGGCGACACCCAGCGTTATCGTTTAGGGGTCAACCACCACCTCATCCCGGTGAACAAAGCCCGCTGCCCCTTTCACAGTTATCACCGTGACGGTCAGATGCGAGTGGACGGAAACCATGGCAGAACCCTTAGCTATGAGCCCAACAGCTACGGCGAATGGCAGGAACAGCCCGATTTTTCCGAGCCGCCTCTGGAACTGAGCGGAGCCGCAGCCCACTGGAACGCCCGCGAAGATGACAGCGATTACTATACCCAACCGGGTAAACTCTTTCGCCTGATGAGCAAAGAACAACAGGAGGCCCTGTTCGGCAACACTGCCCGCGCCATGGGCGATGCACCACGGGAAATCAAGATCCGCCACATCGGCAACTGCCTTAAAGCCGACCCGGCCTACGGCAAAGGGATCGCCATGGCCATGGATATCCCGCTCAGCGAAGTTCCCAAATAGTTTGATTAACGCAAAAAGCACAAAAAAGCCTCAACTCTTTTGAGTTGAGGCTTTTTTTTAGGTGGGGCGTTGGCAAAGATTTGAACCTGCAGCCTTCTGATCCATAAAAACCGATAATTTAACCACAAAAATCAATCTATCCATTTGAATTTACAAGCTATTCCAGAGAACCCTTCCGAGCTCACAAATCATTCACATTCATTTCTTGCAGCGGTTTCTTCTTTTGTTTTTTACCACCGGGCTTTTATCAAACACACATAAGAAAAAACAAGTTCGACACCTCACAACAGGATCATTGCGCCTTTTAACCCAACACACCCGACATCCGTGCCTTGATGTCCTCGATGATCATGTAAAGACAGGGGACCAGCACCAAGGTCACCACCGTAGAAAACAGGATGCCGAAGCCGAGGGAAAGGGCCATGGGAATCATGAACCGGGCCTGTCGAGAGGTTTCAAAAATCATCGGTGCCAGGCCGCCAAAGGTGGTGAGGGTGGTCAAAATGATTGGCCTAAAACGACGAATGCCCGCAGAGTGAATGGCAGTCAGTGGGTCTACGACCCCACTGGCTCGCCTCCGATTGGCGTAATCAATCAATATCAGTGAATCGTTGACCACCACACCCGAAAGGGCGACGATGCCCATCATACTCATCAGGCTCAAATTGTAGCCCATGAACAGGTGCCCGAGAATCGCTCCGATCAATCCAAAGGGAATGGCTACCATGACAATGAGGGGCTGGATGTAGCTTTTGAACGGAATGGCCAGAAGAAAATAAATGCACAACATGGACAGAGCAAAACCGCCCACCAGACTCTGTAAGCTTTCCTTAAAGTCGGCCTGCCGTCCTTCATATCCGTAACTGAGGCCGGGGTAGTCGCGGGCCAGTCGGGGCAGGATGGTGCTGTTGAGAGTAGTCAGAATCTCACCGGTTTCTCCGATTGGTTCGACGTTGGCGCTGACCGCCACGGTGCGACGAGCATCGCGGCGGGTGATGGTGGCGTAGGCCCGTCCTCGCTCTACTTCTGCAATGTCTACCAGGTGAACGAAGGTTCCAGCCGGGGTGCGAATGGTCAACGTTTCAACGTCGTATTCGCTGATTCGCTCGTTTTCGGGCAAACGGACCCGGACCGTGACCTCGTTGCGCCCTCTTTGCTGTTTCAGGGCTTCGGCTCCGGAGAAGGCATTGCGTACCTGTCGGGCGACCTCGCGGGCAGTCAGGCCCAAACTCAGCCCCTCGGGTTTGATACGAAAATCAAACTGCTGCTTGCCCGGAGTGTAACCGTCGTCGACATCCTTGACGTTGGCGAACTCGTCTAGCCGGGAGGCGAGAGCGGCGCTGGCTTGATCAAGGACCGCGATATCCCGGTGGGAGAGTTCCACTGTCAACGCCGCTCCCGAAGCCGGGCCACCCCGGTCCGATTCAAAGCGCAGCGATTCGAGGCCGATCAGCGTACCGACCTTTTCCCGCCAGAGCCCTGCGACTTGGGCGGTATTCATCGGGCGCACTCCCGGCTTGGTAAGATAGGCCCGAACCACCACCTGATTTTCTTCGATTTTCGACAGGATTCCTTCCAGCAGTGTGTCACCGCCGTTTTCCGCGGCCACCTCTTCCATGGCATCGACCAGTTGTTTCTGGAGCCTTAGGGTCTTCTCCGAAGGACTGCCGACGGGAAGTACTGCGGTAACGACAGCAAGGTCCGCCTCGACCCGCGGCATGAGAATCATGCCAATGCGTCCACTCAAGGCATAGCTACCTATAATGAGCAAAACCGCCAAGCCAACCGCCACGGTCAGGGCGCGCCATCGCAGGCAGAAATCGAGGGCAGGACCGTAAACCCTGTCGATGAAGCGCAGGACCTGCCGGCTGAACCCTTGCTGCAACTCCTGCAACTGTGCGGTTAAGGGGCTGGTGGGCTTGCTTTTGGTATGAGCCAAGTGGGCGGGGAGAATCACCAGAGCTTCGATCCAGGAAATGAGGAATACCGTAATGACCACCAGGGGGATAACTTTCCAGATTTTGCCGATGGTCCCCGGAATAAAATAGAGGGGAAGAAAGGCCACCACGTTGGTTAGGATGCTGAAGGCGATGGGGCTGGATACGTCTTTTGCGCCGGCAATGGCCGCCTTGGCGAAGCTCATCCCTTTTTGGCGATATTCGTAAATGTTTTCTCCGGCGACGATGGCATCGTCGACCACGATCCCCAGAGCCACAATAAAGGCAAAGAGGGAGATCATGTTGATCGATACCCCCATGGCCGGCAGAAAAAGGAGGCCGCCGAGAAAGGAGGTCGGAATCCCCATGGTGACCCAGAACGCCAGCTTGAATTCCAGGAAGAGGCTGAGAACGATCAGCACCAGCGTTAGCCCCATGAAGGCATTTTTCAACAGAAGCTCAAGGCGTTGTCGGTAGATATCCGAGCGGTCGTTGTTGATGGTCCAGCCAATGCCGCCCGGTAAGTCCGCCTCGATCTGGAGCATGGTTTCGCGGACCGCATCCGAGACGCCGATAGGTGTCTGGTCACCGATGCGGTAGATTTCCACCCCCATGCTGCGCTTGCCGTTGAAGAAGGCCCGCTGATCGGTATCCTCGAAGCCTTCTTTGACCGAGGCGATATCCGCCAGGGTGACGATACTGCCGTTGGCTGTGGTAATGATGGGAATGCGTGCAAATTCCCGGCCCCAGTCTCGGCGATCCTTTATCCGCAAAAGGATATCGCCGCCCGAAGTTTCCACGGCCCCACCGGGGAGTTCGATGGAGGTGGCGCTGATTCTTGCAGCGACATCGGCCAGAGTCAGCGAGTACTCGCGCAAGGTGTCACGGGAGACGTAAACCAGAACTTCGTAATCTCGCGCCCCGTCCAGCTCGACCTGGGTGATCTCCGGGTTCTGCAGCAGGCGGTCGCGTACCTGCTCGACCGTCTCGCGCAGGGCGGTTTCGCTTACATCGCCGTAAAATTG
>CAZKQY010000540.1:0-2538 GCA_964555005.1 uncultured Syntrophotalea sp.
AGCTTGGAGCGCCGGCCGAAAGCGGCGTTCAGGGAAAAGCGCTGTTCCTGCAGCTTCAGCAGGCAAAAACCGTCGGCGTCAAGACGTTGGCGCAGAGCGTCGCGGTTGTCCGCTTCGAATTCCCGTTGCAGAACCTGTCCGGTCGAGGTGACGATTTTGCAGAGGTATTTAGGCATCGGAATACTTTTTGTCAACGGACAAGAGAGAAAAACCGCCGGAGTTTCCCTTTCGGCCTTATGCCGAAAAGTACCGCTACAATGGAGACCTCGCTGGCGCAGGGAGGTTGAGGATCAATTAAACGCTTGGTTGTTTTAGACGCCATTTGCTATCCTTGCCGCACGCATCATCAAATTAGGGGGGCTGTGTTAGCCGATGATAAGGACAGTAATAGCGGGGTGTAAGGTTGGATTGTGGCGCTGCCATAAGGGATTCACCCTGATCGGGCTGAGCGTGGCGATCGCCGTTCTTTCCCTTTCGGTAGGCATCGCAGGCACTGCCTGGAGCGTGCGGCGGCAGCAGGAGCGTGAGAAGGAACTGCTGTGGCGCGGCGGCCAGTTCCAGCGCGCCATCGCCAGCTACTACCAGCGCAGCGACCTGGGCAACAGCAAGCAATACCCGCCGAACCTGCAGGCCCTGCTGGAGGACGAACGCGGCCTGGAAAAAAAACACCACATCCGGCAGTTGTACAAGGATCCGATAACCGGCGGCGAGTGGCAGATCATTCCCGGTCCTTCTGGTGGCGTCATGGGGGTTCGAAGTCAAAGCCCCCTGCGCCCCTACAAGGAAGGAGGGTTTCCCCCGGCTGAAAGGGGCTTTGCCGGTGCGCAGAGTTACAGTGACTGGCTATTCTGTTACCGGCCAGACAAGGCATCGGGCCAAAACTCCTCTGCCACAGCGGCCCGCCGCTAAGTTTGGCGACTGGCCAGGGTAATATTTTCAGTATTAACTTTTTCTATACAAAAACCACATCCATTTCAAACGTTGCCCGCCGAAGATAGGGTTAATCTAATTTATCACGGGTACTTGACTGACTTGTCCGCGACAAGGATCGGTAAGCCCGAATAGAGAGCATTCGCTTTCCTTCGGGCTTTTTTGTTGCGTCGGCACGGCCGAAAAAACGACCTGTCTTCGAAAAATTTATCCAGCCCATGCGCTTCAACCGCTTCACCCGGAGGAGATGGCCATGTACCGCCAGGAACCTGGAGCGCAACTCGCCATTTCCCTGCCCCGCCTGGCGCTCCTGTTCGGTTGTTTGTTTTGGGTGCCTTTTGTTTCTCCCGTCTGCGCCGCGAACCTCACTCGCTGGAGCGCAGGCAGCGTGGATTTTATTCTGCGAATGAGCGGTTATGCGCCGATCCAGCGGGGCGACCTGCTCGCCCTCGGCTCCTTCCGGGTGCGAATCATCCCTGAATGCACCTCGTATTTTGCCCAGGCGCTGTGGCTATCCGTGTTATTCGCCTGCCCGGGACGGGTCGTGGCTAAATGGCCGATGGCCCTCGCCGGCGGCTTGCTTCTGGAGGGATTCAACAGCCTGCGTATCGCCGGCCTGCTGGTCATCGGCGCTCGGATGCCGCAGTTGTTTCACGGCCTGCATGTCTATTCCGGTCAAATCCTGTCGGTGCTGATCGTCATTTTCCTGTGCTTGGCAGCCGTCCGACGCCTGACCTATCAACCGTTAGGCGGTCTGCGGCCGTTGGCCCTGCGGACCCTGGTTTTGACTACAGTCCTGTTCCTGCTCTGGGTGCCGCTGCAGAGACTTTACCTGTGGGGCGGGGATGCCCTGCTCGGCGGCCTTGCTGATTGGTTCGGCCACCCGGTACATTTTGCCTACGGCCACTTCTGGTATCCGCAAACCTTTAGTCTGCTGATATTTGTCGGCCTCCATCTGGCCACCTTGCGTGACTACCAGCGGGGCACTCAGCCGGACAGCTACCGGTCGCTGCTGCCGGGGCTTGCCCTGCTGGCCGGCATCCACCTGCTGATCCGCAGCGCTAATGTGCTGGCCTCTGCCTTTGGCTATGGCTGGGGCTATCAGCTAGGCAGCCAGCTGCACATCTGGGGTCAGTACCTGATGCCACTGCTGCTCTGGCTGCTCTGGCGGCAACATGGCGAAAAAAGGACTCTCGATCATGCTTGGTAATAGTTCGTTTCGTTGGTCAGTTCGGCAACTTAAGGGGCGGATAGTCCAGCCGGTTCTGCTCGTCCCGTTGCTGTTGCTACTCCTTGGCAGCGGCGTCGAGGCCGCCCCCCAGCCCCGGATCCATGCCGGAGAATACCTGGTGTTGCTCGACAGTGAGTTGCCGCCGGGATTTGCCGCCAGCGAAAGGATCAACATCCTGCAGCAGCACAAACAGCAGCTGCGGCAAGAGCTGCAAACCCCCGATGCGGATGTGCTGCATAGCTACAGCCACCTGCCGATGCTGGCCCTGCGCCTGCCCGAGGCCGCCCATCTGCAACGCCTCAAGCAGAATCGCCGGGTGCGGGCCATCTACCCCAACCACGCCATCTATTCCCAGCTCAGCGAGAGTCTGCCCCTGA
>CAZKQY010000541.1:0-4301 GCA_964555005.1 uncultured Syntrophotalea sp.
ACGAGCAACTCACCTCTGCCGGTTTTGAGCATTATGAAATCTCCAACTATGCTCAGCCGGGTTATCTTTGTCGCCACAATCTTGCTTATTGGCGGCGCCAGACCTGTTTTGCCGTTGGCGCCGGGGCTCATTCCTTTATAGCCGCCGGTTATGGCACCCGGGCAGAGGTGCCTGCCGATCTGCAGCGCTATTGGCAGCGTCTGAAGCAGGGTCGTGATCCGGCGGAAATCCTGGAGACCTTCGATCAACAAGGGGCCATGGCCGAGACCCTCTATCTGGGATTGCGCTGTCGCGAAGGGGTCGCCGAAGAGGATTTTTGTCGCCGTTTTGGTCTTGGTGTCGCTGAAGCTTTTCCCGAAGCGCTGCGGCGCTGCGGCGAGCGTCTTAACCTTTCCGGGGGGCGCTGGCGCTTCGACGTGCAGGGATGGTTGTTGTACGATTATTTCATTTCTTTTTTTCTATGAAAAAGCGGCTATTTCCCGCCGTCCTTTCCCTTGACAAAGCCTAGGGCCGTTGTTATGTTGTGCTCCGTTGGCACTCTTCTTGGATGAGTGCTAATGAGTCAGGTTTGCTGGATTGTCTGGCTTGAACTTTTTTCAGCCGGGTTCCTTCAGGGAAGCCGGCAGTTACTTTTTGCCTTATGGCAAAAGGTACCGGGCAGGTAAATACGATGAGCGAAGAGCTGAGCGAACGCAGTCGATTGATCCTGCAGGCGATCATCGAAGACTATACCGCTACCGGGGAACCGGTAGGGTCGCGGACCTTGAGCCGTCGAACCGGAATTAACCTGTCTCCGGCATCGGTGCGCAACGTTATGGCCGACTTGGAAGATCTTGGTTATCTGTTTTCGCCTCATACATCCGCTGGGCGTATTCCGACGGATAAGGGCTACCGTTTCTATGTCGCCAGCTTGCTGCAGGTTCAGCAGTTGAGCCTCGAAGTCCGTGAGCATTTGCTGCAGGAGTGTCGCTTTCGCGAGTTGGATACCGAGGGATTGTTGCGGGAGGCGGGACGCATTTTATCCGCTATCTCCAACTATACCGGCCTGGTTATGGTGCCGCGGTTTACTTCGGCGGTGTTTCGGCGGATCGAATTCGTGCGTTTGGCAGAGACCCGGGTATTGGTGGTTTTTATCACTCAGACCGGTATTGTGCAGCACAAACTGGTGGAGGTGAGGGAGCCTCTTACCCAGGGCGAACTGGACGAAGTGACCAATTATCTCAATCAGGAGTTTTCCGGGCTGTCGATTCAGCAGATCAAGAATCACATTGCCACCGAGATGGTTCGCGAGCAGGCCCTGTACGATAGCTTTCAACGTCGAGCCCTGTTTCTTTCCAGCTATGTGCTTCAATACGATATGGGGGGGCAGGTATTTGTTGAAGGAGCCTGTAATATTTTTGAACAACCGGAGTTTGCCGACCTGTCTACCATGAAGCGTCTGTTACGGACTTTTGATCAAAAGGCGTTGCTGGTCGAGTTGCTTGATAAGGCTCAGCAGGTCGAAGGGGTGCAGATTCTTATTGGCAGCGCCGATAATCACAGCGAAATCGAAGGCTGCAGTTTGGTGACTTCTAGCTATTCCAGCCATCGCGGCACAACCGGTATTCTCGGGGTGATCGGTCCAACGCGTATGCCCTATGCCATGGTTATCCCTTTAGTTGACTATGCCGCCAGCCTGGTAAGTGATATTTTGAATAGCGAATCGGAATAAAGCATAAAAAGGAGAACGAACCCTTGGTAAAGAAAAATAAACACGAACAGGACGAAGCTGTGACCGCAAATCTAGGGGCCCAAGAAGAAGATTTACCGGCGTCCGAAGAGACCCAGCCTGCCGTGGAGACGGCCCTTGCCGAATGTCGGGCCGAGGCGCAAAAGAACTGGGACCTGTATTTGCGCGAGCGGGCTGAGTTGGAAAACTACCGTAAGCGTATGCAGCGAGAAAAAGAGGATTTGGGTCGTTTCGCCAACGAATCCCTGCTGCGCGAAATACTGCCGATCCTTGATAATTTGGAACGGGCTGTGGCCCACGCTGAGCAGGAGCAGGAAGGCGGTTTGCTCGAAGGGGTGCAGATGACCCTTGAACAGTTCCGCAAGACCCTGGAGCGCTTTGGCGTTGTGCCGGTGGCTGCTATCGGCGAGCCCTTCAGCCCCGAATTTCACGAAGCCATGGGGCAGATGGAAAGCAGTGAACATGCTCCGAACACCATAGTACAAGAAATGCAGAAGGGTTATACCCTTAACGCCCGGTTGTTGCGACCGGCTCTGGTGATGATAGCCAAGGTCCCGGCCAAGGACTAGCAACATTCGGACTTCGATTTTAAGTTAAGCCATATAGAGACATCTACAAGGAGGATATAAAGCTATGGGTAAAGTAATCGGTATTGACCTCGGCACCACCAATTCCTGTGTTGCCGTTATGGAAGGTGGCGAGCCCATCGTCATTGCCAATGCAGAAGGTAACCGGACCACGCCGTCCATGGTCGCTTTTTCCGAGAGCGGTGAGCGTCTGGTTGGTCAACAAGCCAAACGTCAGGCAGTGACTAATCCGGAGAACACCCTGTTCGCCATAAAACGCCTGGTTGGGCGTAAGTTCGACAGCGACGCGGTGCGTAAGGATATTGAGATCAGCCCCTTTAAGATCATTAACGCCGACAATGGCGATGCCTGGGTTGAGGCTCGCGACAAAAAATACAGTCCGCCGGAAATTTCGGCCATGATTCTGCAGAAAATGAAGAAAACCGCCGAAGACTATCTGGGAGAAGCAGTAACCGAAGCGGTTATTACGGTTCCCGCATATTTCAACGATTCTCAGCGTCAGGCCACCAAAGATGCAGGTAAAATCGCCGGTCTTGAAGTGTTGCGCATTATCAACGAGCCAACTGCTGCTGCGTTGGCCTATGGAATGGACAAAAAGGGTGAAGAGAAAGTCGCGGTTTTTGACCTCGGCGGCGGCACCTTTGATATTTCTATTCTGGAGTTAGGTGATGGTGTGTTCGAGGTCAAGTCGACCAACGGCGATACTTTCCTCGGTGGCGAAGACTTCGATCAGCACATCATCGATTATGTGGCTGCCGAGTTTAAAAAGGACCAGGGCATCGATTTGCGGGGAGACAAGATGGCCCTGCAACGCCTTAAGGAAGCCTGCGAAAAGGCCAAGTGTGAACTCTCCAGTTCCATGGAGACCGATATCAATCTGCCTTTTATCACCGCCGATCAGTCCGGGCCCAAGCACATGAACATCAAGCTGACCCGTTCCAAACTGGAGAGCATTTGCACCAGCCTGCTTGATCGCCTGGTGGGGCCGTGCCGCACCGCCCTCAAGGATGCCGGGCTGTCCGCCTCGGATATCGACGAAGTGCTGTTGGTCGGCGGCATGACTCGTATGCCGGCGGTGCAAAGCAAGGTGCAGGAAATCTTCAACAAAGCGCCGAATAAGGGGGTTAATCCCGATGAGGTAGTAGCCATTGGTGCCGCCATTCAGGGTGGAGTTCTCAAGGGTGACGTCAAGGATGTGTTACTGTTGGATGTTTGCCCTCTGTCCCTGGGTATTGAAACCCTTGGCGGAGTGATGACAAAGCTTATTGAAAAGAACACTACAATCCCTTGCAAAAAGAGCCAGATTTTCTCCACTGCGGCTGACAATCAGCCGGCGGTATCGGTTCATGTGCTGCAGGGCGAGCGGGAGATAGCGACCGGTAACAAAACCATCGGTCGTTTTGAGCTTGTCGGAATCCCCGCAGCCCCCCGGGGCGTACCGCAGGTCGAGGTCACTTTTGATATCGATGCTAACGGTATTCTGCATGTCGCCGCCAAGGATCTCGGTACGGGCAAGGAGCAGTCGATCCGCATTACCGCTTCGTCCGGTCTCAGCAAAGAGGAGATCGACAAGATGGTCAAGGACGCTGAGACCCATGCCGGCGAAGACAAGCAGAAAAAGGAATTGGTTGAGGTGCGCAATCAAGCCGATGGCTTGGCCTATACTACCGAAAAGACGCTCAAAGAACATGGCGATAAGGTCGATGAAGAGACTCGCAAAGCTATCGAGCAGGCTTTGGAGGAATTGAAAAAGGCCATGGAAGGCAGTGATTCCGCCGACATCAAGCAGAAGACTGAAGCTTTGGCGAGCGCTTCTCACAAGCTGGCCGAAGCCATGTATAAGCAGGAGGCCGCCGAAGGCGCCGCGCCGGAAGGCACTGCTGAAGAGGCAGGGGCTGCTGATGAAGGGGTCGTCGACGCTGAGTTCGAGGAAGTGGACGAAGACAAGGATTAACCCACGTCAAAATTAATGTTGTACCCATGAC
>CAZKQY010000542.1:0-5310 GCA_964555005.1 uncultured Syntrophotalea sp.
TTTCCGCCGACGACAAACTGGCCGAAACTTTGAATCACCGCCCCGGCCGCATCGGGACCTTCGTTGCCGTGTAGCAGGATAAGGCGGGTTGAGGCCACATTGAGGGACAGGCGAAACAGGGTCGTGGCCAGCAGCAGCGATGGAAAGATAGCAAAATCGAGGGCCCTCAAGGTGTAGAGGGAGATAATCATCACCAGCAGCGAAATGGTAATGTTGAGGGATAAAAAGATATCCAGCAAAAAGGATGGCAGGGGGATGATCATCAACAGTAAAATGGAGATCAGGCCTACGGCCACCATGACGTCGCTGCGCAGCAGACTTTCTTTCCAGTCGTGTTGTATCAGTTTTTCAAACATGCAGCCCATCCTTGTTTAAAATTATTTCCGTCCCGGCAGACCGTAAACATAAGCCAGAATCTCGGCTACGGCCTTGAACATCTCTTCGGGGATCGGGTGTCCGATTTCCACTTTGTACAACAGGCGGGCAATGGGTATGTTCTCTACCAGGGGGATGCGGTTTTCCCTGGCGATCTCCCGAATCCGCATGGCCACAAGATCGGCACCCTTGGCCACTACCTGCGGGGAATCCATGGTTTGGCGGTCATAACGCAAGGCTACGGACAGATGAGTCGGGTTGGTCACGATTACGTCCGCCTTGGGCACTTCGGCCATCATTCGCCGCCGGGACATCTGTTGCTGCAAGGAGCGGATGCGGGCCTTGATGTGAGGATCCCCCTCCGCTTCCTTGAATTCTTCTTTTTGTTCCTGTTTAGTCATCTTCATTTTCTGTTCCATTTCCCAACGAACGAACAAAAAATCGAACAGTCCCAGCAGTATCAGGATGCCGCAAGACTTTATCAGTACGTTAGTGGCGACCCGCCCGAGGAAATGAACCGTGTCAATGACCTCTTTGTCGATCAGCAGCAGGGCCTGGTCGAATTCAGTGAAGACCACCTTGTAGGCTACCACCCCGATGAGAAGTACTTTGGCCAAGGATTTGACAACTTCGACCAGCGACTTTTTGGAAACAAAGCGGGCTGCACCGGCAATGGGGTCCAGTTTGGAAAAGTCGGGTTGCAGCGGTTTGCCGGTAAACAGCCAGCCGATCTGCAATACGCTGGAGAAAATTCCGACCACCATCACCAGAAAAAATGGTGGCGCCAGCAATAGACCACCCTGTTTCAGCACCAGCGCAAAAAGATTGACGATGGCCTCGGGCGTCACTTCATAAGAACCGCAGACCTGCCAGGTTGTAGCAAGGGACACTGCGAGTTTGTCCCAGAACCGGGGCGCATAGAAGAACCATAACAGCAGGGAGGTGGTCATCATTGCTGCCGTTTGTATTTCTTTGCTTTGGGCCACTTGCCCTTTTTCGCGATAATCTGTGCGACGTTTGGCTGTGGCTTCTTCTGTGCGTTCGCCGGAGGAGTCGTCAGCCATTTAGGTTCCTCCTAAAAGTTGGAACATATATAAAAAACGTTCGCCGAGTTGATTGAATTCCCGTGTCAGCAACATGGAAACCATCTGGAATGTCAAACCTATGACTAGCAGTGCCAGTCCTATGTTGATCGGAAAGGACAACATGAAGACATTGAGCTGAGGAAAGACCCGGGACATTATGCCGAGGACCAGGCCCGACAACAACAACAGGGCCAGAATCGGAGCACTGAAACGGACCGCCAGGACAAACATGTTGCCGGTCAAATCCACCAGAAAGGGCACGGCTCCGCCGGAAAGATCGAGTTCTCCCGGTGGCAGCAGCCGATAGGATTGCACGATGGCCCGCAGGAACAGATGATGGGCATCCAAGGCCAGAAACAGCAGAATGGCGAAGACGCTCTGAAACTGGGACATCAGTGATATCTGACGCTGGTTTTGCGGGTCGTACACGTTGGCAGCGGCAAAACCCATCTGGTAGCCGATAATGGTGCCGCCGAATTCGACTGCGGTGAAAATCAGCCGGCCCATAAAGCCGATAATGAAACCGAGCAGGGCTTCCTGGCCGACCAGCAGGGCCAACCCGATAGTTGTCTGTGGAAGGTTCGGCCCCAACGGTGATACGACCGGGAAAACCAGCAGAGATATGGTCAGGGATAGCCCGGCCTTTACCTGCATGGGGGTCTGGGCGCTGCTGAAAACCGGTATGCTGCCCATCAAGGCGGCTACCCGGGCGGTGCAGACCAGAAGCAGGCCGAAAGTCTCGGTGGACAGGGCGGGAAAAGGCACGATAGGTCTCAGCCGCCCACAGTGGCAATTTGGGTCAGCATGCTGGTCGTGAAACTGAGCAGGATCTTGATCATCCAGGGGGCAAAGATCAGCAGGGTAACGAAGACCGCGACAATTTTGGGAATAAAGGTCATGGTCTGTTCGTTGATCTGGGTCGCCGCTTGAAAGATACTCACCAGCAGGCCGACGATAAGTCCGGCCAGCAGCATGGGGGCGGCGACCAGTAAAATTGTTTCGATGGCCTGGCGTCCAAGTCCGGTGACAAATTCAGGTGTCATGGAGGGTTCCTTTCAAGGGGGCGGGGTTACGTTTGATCCCGCTCAGAGGAAGCTCTGGACCAAAGAGCTGACCACCAGGCTCCAGCCGTCGACCAGGACAAAGAGCAATAGTTTAAAGGGCAGGGAGATAATGACCGGCGGCAGCATCATCATGCCCATGGACATCAGGACCGAGGCCACCACCATATCGATGACCAAAAAGGGAATATAGACCATAAAACCGATCTGAAAGGCCCGCTTGAGTTCCGATAGCATAAAGGCGGGAATCAGGGTCATGGTCGGTACGTCTTCCATGTTGTCCGGCGCCGGCTGACCGGCGATCTCCATCAGTAATTCCAGTTCTTTTTCCTTGGCTTGTTTGAACATGAACTCACGCATGGGGACGACTGCTGCGGTCAAGGCTTGTTCCTGGTTGATCTGCTTGTTGAGATAGGGTTGCAGGGCGTTTTCGTTGACCTGGGTAAAAACCGGCGCCATAACAAAAAAGGTTAAAAATAGCGCCAAACCGATAATGATTTGATTCGGCGGCATCTGTTGGGTACCTATCGCCTGGCGAACGAAAGACAGCACCACCACGATGCGGATGAAGGCTGTGGTCATCAGCAGGATCGCTGGCGCCATGGAAAGAACGGTCAGCACCAGCAGAATCTGCAAGGCGGTGGAAGTCTGGCCGGGATCGGTTGCTTCACCGATGCCGACGGTGATGCTCGGCAGGCCTACGGCCCCGGCTACAAGGGGCAGCAGCAGCAAGGTGGCGGTAAGGGCGATGATGGTGAGGCGCTTCATGGAAGACTTTCCCGGTTCTGGTTCTGCAGGGTCTGTTCAAAGGATTGGCCCGGCGGTGAATCGAGTTCGCAAAGAAGTTCGATTCGTTCGTTGCTGACCCCGATGAGCAGTTCGCGGCCTTGCACTTCGACCAGGCAGAGAGCCTTTTTGCCCCCTAGCGCTCGGGTTTCGCGAATATGGATGCGTCCTTCACGGCTGCCGGGCAACCAGCGCAGACCCCGTTTGCTTAGAGCGAAGAGCAACAACATCAGGCCAAGGACCAGCAGCAGACCGGCGATCATGCGTAAACCACTGCCGATCAAGGGATCGGGAGCCTCGGCGGCCGCATGGACCGTTGCGGGTAACAGTAGTAGTAAGAAAAGAAGCGGCATAATCCCTTATCCCAGGTTCTCGATACGTTCGGAGGGGCTGACTACCTCGGTCAGGCGAATACCGTATTTATCCTTGACCAATACCGCTTCGCCCCGGGCGATGAGCCGCGAGTTGACATACAGATCGAGGGGCTCTCCGGAAAGTTTATCCAGTTCGATGATGGAACCTTCCTGCATTTGCAACAGGTCCTTGATCAGGATTCGCGAACGGCCGATTTCTACCGATACCTGCAGGGGAATGTCGAGTAAAAAACCGAGCTCCTTGTTCTCGCTGCTGGCCGGGGCCTCCTGGGCTTGATTCGGTGCTTGATTGGTCGGCATGGTTAAATTCCTTATTTAGTTCTTCGATTGAGAATTTGTTTGAGATTTAATGCGCTTGGTGAGGCGGACGGCCTTTTTCCCTTTGAAGACTCCGGCCCTAGCAATGAACTTGGCCTTGCCTTCAACCAGCACCGACAGGGGGCCGGAGGGGTCTTTCCCCAGATCGATGATGTCGCCGACCTGAAAGTTGAGAATGTCCCGAACCGGCAGCGCTATTTGTGCCAACTGCGCCGCGATATTCGTTTCCATTTCAGTCAGTGCCTCCTCGACCTTTTGCTTCCAGCCCTGGTCGGTTTTTTTATTCAAAGGGCCCATCTGATCACGCATCTTTTCCCGTAGCGGCTCGAGAGCCGGCAGAGGAATCGCCAGACTGATTTTTCCGGATAACTTGCCAACCGAGACCGTAAAACGACAGACTATAACCTGCGTATCGGGTGGCACGATATTGACCAGTCGCGGATTGCCTTCAATTTTGACCAGGGAGCTTTCAAGTTTTTCCAGAGGCAGAAAGGCTTTGGCCAGATCGAGACAGGCATCATCAAAGGATCTTCGTAAAACGGAGCGCTCGATAGCGGATAAAGGTCGATTGGGCAGAATTTGCTCAGCTTCCGCATTACCTCCCAGCAGTTTCTCCACCAGATAAAGAGAGAGGGCGTCACTGAAAACCAGCAGTCCATCCCAGCGCAGAGGATCGAGACTGATGATGCCGATCGCTTCATGTCCGCTAAGGCGTTGCAGAAACCCCTCGAACTCGTAAGCTTCAATGGCTTCTCGTTGGACCAAAATAGAATGTTGCAGACAATTGGTCAGTGAGGTGCTGTAGTTGCGAGCGAAGGTGTCGAGCACAATATCGAAATTTTCGAATTTGCACTTGCGGCTGTTGTGGCTGAAAACCAGGTCGAGATTATTGACCCTTGGTCCACCACCGGCGGCGCTTAATTCGCCTTCAACGACAATGTCTCCGGCACGTACCGCCGAGAGCAGCTCGGCAATTTCATCTTTGGAAAGAATGCGATCCACAGGGGCCTCTACTGGACGACAAATTCGGTGAAGTAAATCTTTTGCACGCGGCCGCCGGAAAGAAGCTTGTTCAGACGTTCGCGAAGCTCACTGCGCAGCTGTAATTTGCCTTGCAGGTCGGCCAGCTCACTGAAGGTCTTATTGCCAACCAGCAACAGGATCGCATCGCGAATCTGTGGCATGCGTTGGTTGATTTCCTCAACGACAGGTTCGTTGTCCGTTTCAAGGGTAATGGCCGCCTTGAGATAACGGGTGCCTTCTTCATCAAGAATATTAATGATGAAGGGTTCGATGGCCACCATGGGACCG